>JACQXP010000288.1 GCA_016208645.1 Candidatus Methylomirabilota bacterium
CACCTACGGGGCCGTGGCGGCCGCCAACGCCATGAGCGACGTGTACGCCATGGGGGGCCAAGTCATCCTGGCCCTGAAGGTGGCCGGCTTCCCCAAGGAGTTTCCCCGGAACGCCATCCGCCAGATTTTCCAGGGCGGGGCGGACAAGGTGGCGGAGGCCGGCGCGGTCCTCGCCGGAGGGCACACCGTGGTGGACAAGGAGCCAAAGTACGGCCTCTGCGTCACCGGCCTCGTGCATCCCGAGAAGGTGACGATCAAGGGCGGCCTCCGCCCCGGCCATCGGCTCTTCCTCAGCAAGCCGCTCGGCACCGGCGTCATCGCCACGGCGGGGAAGGCCGAGCGGGTCCAGGCGGCACACCTGGAGTCCGCCATCCAGAGCATGACCCGCCTGAACCGGGGCGCCGCCGAGGTGCTGGGAGAGATGGGGGTCCGGGGTTGCACCGACGTGACCGGCTTCGGGCTGCTCGGCCACGGCGGCGAGATGGCGCTGGCCAGTGGGTGCGGGTTCCGCCTCCGCGCGGAGGCCGTGCCCCTGCTGCCCGGCGCCACGGGTTATGCAAAGGAAGGATTCTTCGCCGGGGGGATGGGCCGCAATCGCACCTACCTCGAGGTCCTGGCGAAGGAGGGAAAACTGGCCCTGCGGATCGCGCCCGGCCTCTCCGCCGAACAGGTCGGCCTCCTGTGCGACTCGGAGACGTCCGGCGGCCTGCTCTTCTCCGCCCCCGCGGAGTGGGCCCAGGAGGTCCGCGACCGGTTCGCGGCCAAGGGCGAGCCCGTCTGGGAGATCGGCGAGGTCATCGCCGAACAGGCCATCGAGGTCGCATGAGCGGGTGCCCTGCTAGTCCGGATTATTCGCGAACATGTTCGCGAATAATCGCGGGGAATGACCAAATCCCAATGACCAATGACCAATTGCGGATGGTATGTCCGTGATGCCCCTTGACGGCGCGCTGCGGGACCCATCGCACCGCCCGGGGCGGGCGAGGTGCGATGGGTGCCCCACCACCATTGGTCATTGAAAATTGGTCATTTGATCCGGAGAATTCACGGGTCCGTTCGTGAATAATGCGGGTTAGATCCATCTCCCACGGCGGCAACAGGGCAGAAGAACCCAGCGCATGACCGATCCTTACGGGCAGCAGGCTCCCATGCCGGCCGGCACAGATCCCTCTGTGCCGGCCGGTGGTTTTCTGGCCACGGCAAAGGCCAGCGCACTCCTGGTCTTGCTGCTCCTGGCCTTCCTCGGCCTCCGGTACACCGAGGCGGGCACCTATCTCTCCAGGGAGCGCATCCAGCTCTTGATCAGCGGATTCGGCCTGCTGGCTCCGGCCGTGCACGTCCTGGTATTCGCCGTGGGCACCACGGCGTTGGTGCCTGCCACGGTATTCACCCTGATGGGGGCCGTGGTGTTCGGGAAGTTCCTGGGAAGCATCTATAACCTGGCCGGGGCCACCGGTGGGGCCGTCCTGTCATTCCTCACCGCGCGCTATCTTGGGCGGGACTTCGCCGGGCGCTGGATGAAGGGAAACCTCCGAGCGCTGGATGCCAAGGCCGAACAGCACGGGTTCATCCTGATTTCCTATCTCCGTCTGGCCTACGTCCCCTTTGCCCCGCTGAACTACACGGCCGGGCTGACGCGGATCCGGTTCCTGGACTACCTCTTCGGGACAATCCTGGGCATACTCCCCGGGATATTCATCATCACCTCCCTCGTGGACGAGGTGACGAATCTGCGATCGCCGGCCGATCTGCTGGCCACCCGATTTCTTGCGCCCCTGCTTCTCTTCGTCGCCTCCTGCTTCCTGCCAATGATGATCAAGCGGCTGGCGCCGGCGTTGAATTCCACACCGCCGCCTCGCGACGATCCTGAGTCCATGGGAGCCTGACGCTCCGCGATCTGCCCAGCCAGCAGCGCCCACTCCTCCCCTGTAAATTGCGCGAACCCTCCTTGAGCGACGCCTCATCTCAAGCATGGGCCTCTGCCCCGGACGAAGGCAGGTTCATCCAGACCCCCGATGCCCCCGGATGATTCCATTGCGATTTCCTATTTGTCGTATTGGTGATTAGTCGGCTGCATTACAGCCCCGCCTCGCCTCCCCGGGGTAGATTCGCGGGCACGAGACCCATGACCAGGCACCGGGATGGCAGGTGGGGCACTCCAAGATCGACCAGGGAGGGGAGGATGAGGAGACCGCTGGCGGCCCTGATACTCATCGGCATGACCGTGCTGGGTGCAGCGATTTCATATCCGGCGGAGCCGCTGCAGGAGCTTCGGGTCTCGGCCATCCCGGATGAGAACCCGAACGAGCTCATGCGAATCTACACGCCGTTCGCCGAGTACTTGTCGAGGGAATTGAAGCTGAAGGTGACCTACACCAACGTCGTGGATTACGCGGCGACGGTGGAGGCTCTGGCGGCCAAGAAGCTGGACATGGTCTGGTATGGCGGCTTCACCTACGTCCAGGCCCGCAAGCGCACGGGCGACGCGGTGCCCCTGGTCAGCCGCGAGGAGGACCTCAACTTCCACAGCAAGTTCATCACCCGCAAGGACACGGGCATCACGAAGCTGGCCGACTTGAAGGGCAAGACCTTCTCCTTCGGCAGCGTGAGTTCCACCTCGGGCCATCTGATGCCCCGATACTTCCTCTTGCAGAACGGCATCAACCCGGAGAGGGATTTCGCCAAGTTCAGCTTCAGCGGCGCCCACGACGCCACGGCCCTGTGGGTCGAGAGCGGCAAGGTGGATGCCGGGGCCCTGAACGAGGCCGTCTGGGACAAGCTGGTCCAGACCAGGAAGGTGGACACCAGCAAGGTCCTGCTGTTCTGGACCACGCCGCCCTACGTGGATTACGTCTGGACGGTGCGGGGCGACCTGGACAAGGGCCTCCAGGAGCGGATCGCCTCGGCCCTGGTGAAGCTGGACTACCGGAATCCCGAGGACAAGCGCCTGCTGGATCTCCACCGCACGAAAAAGTACGTCCGGGTCAAGCCCGAGGATTTCAAGCCGACGGAGGAGGCCGCCATCGCGGCGGGGCTCTTGAAGTGAACTGGTCAATTCGTCGATTGGTGGATTGGTCAAGCAGGAATCGCCCCACATCTGGCACCGTTGATCTGCTGATGCGGAGCGACGTGCTCACGGTCTAGGGAGAATTCAGCGTGGGCGCATCGGCGGCGACCGGTGGGGCGTGG
>JACQXP010000289.1 GCA_016208645.1 Candidatus Methylomirabilota bacterium
CTTTTCGTATCACCTCTTTGGCCAGGCGTTCCGGGTCAAGACGGCGCTCCCGTAGGTACCCCAGGCCGCGGTCCACGCCCCGCAGGACCGCCATCGCGGTTACGCCCAACGCCTGGGCGGCGCGCGTGGCGGGCAGGCCGAGGGAGCGGACCGCTACCGCGCTCATCGCGGCGCGCGCACGTGCGACCGGCCGCCGCCGACTGCCGCCAAGGATCTCGGTCTCGCGCACCCCGAAGGTCCGCGCCATCCGCTCGATAAGGCTGGGGAGGGTCTGAGCCACCCTGGCGCTCCAGCCTGCGGTGGCCTGGGACTCTGCCTCGTGGAGGATCTGCTCGACGAAGTCCCCGCTGCCCAGTACCCGTTCGTCACAGGCCCAGCGTTCCCGACCACGTTTGAGCGCCGCCACAGAGGCCCAACCACCCGCACTTCGGCGAAGGCCGCCCCCCACGAGTTCGGGTCGACGCCCCTGATGAACGCCTGCGACCACAAAGGCCCGGTAGCGACGTCGCGCTTCTCGGGACGTGGGTGCAAGCTGGCCCAAGATCTCATCCACGGCTTGCCAGGACCGCCGCACATGTCCCACGAGGACGCTATGCCCAGACCAGGGGTACTGGTTCAGCGCGGCCAGATCGCGCACCAGCCGGGCGCGCAGGGGATTGAGATGGATGTAGCGGGTAAGCTCCAGGAGGTACGGCTCTTCCTCCACCACAATGGACTTATAGCGGTTTTGGAAGAGGTGGCCTTGCCTTCGATGCCGCCGGTTGAAAGCCACGGCGTAGCCGCCAAGGATCCGGCGCATCACGCTGGGGAGCGATCGCCGACCCGTGCGGACAAGCAAATGGAGGTGGTTCGGGAGGAGGGCCCACGCTAGTACTTGCAGCCCCGTCGCCTCCACCTGGCTGGCGAGGCGGCTGACGAAGTCCTCCCGATCTTTGTCGCTCTCGAAGATCCGGGTGCCCTCTATCCCGCGAGCCATGACATGATGCAGGATTCCGGGCGCATCGAGACGTGGACCACGTGGCATAAGCGAAATGTATCTTGGGACAGGAGGGAGGTCAAGATAAAAGTCTAATAAATCTACTACGTCCCCTTTTCACTCACGTACGGGAACGGCCGCGCCCGGTTCAACTCGTGGAACATCCCGGATCCGATTCCGGTCCACCGGGAGCCGATCCACAGCCCGCGGCCCGACCTGATCGTGAAGTGGCCGACCTACGACGACGTGAAGGAGCCTTACCGGGTCCCGCAGCCGTACAAGAGCATGCAGAAGCCCGATTGGGTGAAGAACTTCCCCATCATCCTCACGACCGGTCGCGTGGTCGAGTTCGAGGGCGGCGGGGCGCAGGAGCGATCGTCGCTCTGGCTGGTGGAGCTGAACCCGGAGATGTACGTGGA
>JACQXP010000290.1 GCA_016208645.1 Candidatus Methylomirabilota bacterium
GCGTTGGGTCTGACAACTGCGGGCCCCAAGACTGGTGGCGGACCACCCCGTCCCACCCCACGGCTGGGCCTCTGCCCGACAGGTGGTGGGCATCGAGAGAGTTCGGGACAACGGGTGTCAGGGTGGATTCTCTGTAGGACTTCGGTGATTAGTAGGCCAGCCTAGCCCCTGGTGTGCTTCTCCTCTAAGAAGGCGCTACTTCGGGTAGGGAAGGATGTCGACGGGCTGGGAGACATTCGTTGTCGCAATCCCCTTTAGATCGGGTCATCGCTTCTGACCTCCTGATCGGCGCGACCGCCTCCCTGGTGACCCGCACGGTTGATGCTCGGCCAGAGTCCTGGCCAGTGGCTCGACGGTCCCACCCACCGAAAGGATCAAGGCCTTGTCCATGCCCCTGATGCCTCCCTGCTAGTGTGCCGTCCCAGCTAATTCTTTACAACGGCGCACCTTGTCGAGAATGATGTCCGCAGTGGCAGTCCAGACGAAGGCTTTGGGCTCGGTGTTCCAGTTCGCGAGCCACTGGTAGATGGCGCGTTCCAGCTCGGCGACGCTGCGGAAGGTGCCCCGCCGGATCATGCGGTCGGTGATCAGGCCGAACCAGCGTTCCACCTGGTTGAGCCAGGAACTGCTGGTCGGCGTGAAGTGGAAGTGGAAGCGGCGCCGCGCCCTGGGCTTCAGCCACCGTTGCACGGTGGCGCTCTTGTGTGTGCCGTAATTGTCCACGATGAGGTGCACCTCCAGGTCCGGGGGCACCTCCTGCTCCAGGTGGTGGAGGAACTTCACGAACTCTCGGCCCCGGTGGCGCGGCTGGCAGGTCCCGATCACTTTGCCGGTGAGGATATTGAAGGCGGCGAACAACGTGGTCGTGCCGTAGCGCCGGTAATCGTGCGTCTGCCGCTCCGGGAAGCCGGGGCGCAGCGGCAGGAGGGGGGCCGTCCGATCCAACGCCTGAATCTGGCTCTTCTCATCCACGCACAGCACCAGGGCGCGCTCCGGCGGATTGAGGTAGAGACCCACAATGTCGCGCACTTTCTCGTCGAACTTCGGGTCCGTGGACAGCTTGAACTTCTCGACCCGATGCGGCTGGACCTCGTGCCGCTGCCAGACCCGCTGGACCAGCATGCGCGAGACGCCGAGCTGCTTGGCCAGGGTCCGCACGCTCCAGTGCGTCCCGGGGAGGGGCCGCGTCTTCAGGGTGCTGTCCAGGATGCGCTGCTCCAGCTCCGGGGTCAGGACCCGCCCGGCGCGCTGGCGCCGGGGCCGCTGGCCGAGGGCCTCGACACCCCCCCGGACGAACGCCAGCCGCGTGGCGAGCACGGTCGGCCGAGACAGGCCCGTCTGCTGCGCGATCGCCCGGTTCGCGACCCCCTGGCTGGCCAGCAAGATCACCTGGCATCGCCGGGCCAGCCGCTGCGGCGTGGTCCCCGCGCGCACCAGGGCGCCGAGCTGCTGTTTCTGGCCGGCGCTGACCGGTAGCGGCGTCGCGGGGGCGAACATGGCTCATGAGAGCACGACCCGGGCGTGTTGTCAAGTGTTAAATGGGACGGGACACTAGGACGGTTTCGTCGCATTCGCTGATCCGTGTTGCGACAAGATCGCGCGTGCCGTACAATCCGGCGTATGGATGACGTGCGCCGGGCCGCGGCCGAGGCTATCCGGAAGGTCAGGGATCAGGTCCAATGGAGACGGCATTCCCTCCCCACGACATTGACGCGTACCTGGGTCACCCCGGCTTCACCGAGCTCGGCACCGTTGAGGAGGTTCTGGCATGAGCCCACACACTGCGCTGGTCGAAGGGTACGCCACATCAGTCGAGCATCCTTATGTCAGTGGCTTTGAGATCCTGGAGCTCCTGCGGTTACGAAGTCGGCTTGCCGAGGTCGAGCCCGAACTCTCATCGGCAGAGCGTGGAGTCCTGGAAGCCGCCGACGCCACTTTTCTCCACAACGCCCCGACCCTCTTCCGCCAGGTGTCAGAGGTGGCAAGCCTTGAGGACCTTCGAAAGCAGGTCGGGGTCCGCCCCTCGCATTGGTGGTGGTACCTCGACTCGCTCACGCGGGTCCCCGTTGCCTGACGGCTGATCGGGGAGATGGTCGTGCCCATTCCGTCAAACCCCCGCAGGCCCGCAACGGATGCCGACAGGACGAAACGCCTCCCGAGCCTTTGGCCGCTCAGTCCGGCCGATCGAGAGACCACCCTGCTGGCATGCTACTATCAGGGCCGGGGGGCGCCCGGCCTCACAGCGACCTGGACCTCCTGGTCGTCTGTCCGGTCCGAGGCAGCCGGCGGGCATTGCAGGTGGCCATGGACCGCACGTTGCGCGGATGCAGGTTCGCCCAGGACATCGTGATCCTGACCCGAGAGGAGTTCGAGCGCGACCGCCACATCCCCGGGACCGTCGCCCGCCCCGCCTGGCTGGAAGGTCGAGTTCTGTATGAGCGCGCCTGAATCCGACGTCCGTCACAAGGCGCGGCAGTGGCTCACCTATGCGGACGAGGATCTTCGGCTGGCACGATGAGGAGGTGAACCACGCAGAGGCCATCCGCTCCCTCGACCTCGCCGACCGGGTCCGCACAACCGTCCGGCAGGCCATTCGCGAGGTGGGGATGACCCTCCCGCCGGAACCGACTCCCTAACCCCCCTCGCCAACCGCCCGTCCTGACACTTTACTCTTCCTCGCCCCGCAGCTTCCGCCGGATCCGCTGTTGGCCCCGCGTTGCCCGGAGGGGAGGGCGAACTTCCCCTACGTCGTGACCCCTTCCTTCAACTCCGGGTAGCGCCCGAGCAGATCCACGATCTGCCTGAGCTTGAACCCGACATCTTTCATGCGCTCGCGCAGCCACTCCACCAGCGCCGGCCGCTCCCTGATCGCATGGCGGCAGTATGGGGGACGTATGGGGGACCCGCGTATGGGGGACGTTGCATCCGGACACTCCTAACGGGTCTCCGCCAGGAGCCGCCGCCACACGTGCGCTTGCTTCGCGCCCCGCCGGGCAGCCTTGGGAACGGCCGCGGGCTGCACGCCGAGGACGGGGGCCAGGGGCCGGCCGGGGTGCCCGAGGACCTCCAC
>JACQXP010000291.1 GCA_016208645.1 Candidatus Methylomirabilota bacterium
CTGCGAGACCCCGCGGATCGCCTCCCGCGCCTCCCGGATGGAGCCGCCGCGCGCGAGGTCGGCCACCACGGCTTCGGCCCGCCGCCGGGCCTCGGCCGCGATGCCTCCCACGAGCTGGCGCGCCTGGGCCCGCACCGCCGCGATCTGGTCCCGGAGGTCCAGGGCGAGCTGCTCGGCCGCCTGGCGCGCCGCCGATGCCGCGGCCCGTTCCCGGGCCGCCTCGAGGGCGTCTGCGTCTCGTCGCTGTTCCTGGGCGTGCAACCGGCTCAGCAGGGCAGTGACCTCGGCGCCAGAGTCGCCAAGAAGTTCCCGGGATCGCTGGATAATCGTCGGCGGGATGCCCAAGCGGCAGGCGATGTCAATGGCGAAACTTCGACCAGGAAGCCCGATATGTAATTTATACAGGGGCCGGAGGCTGTCAAGGTCGAACTCGACCGCAGCGTTGACCATGCGCGGGTCCCGGGCCACAAACGCCTTGACGGCGTCGAGATGGGTGGTCGCCAGGACATGGCAGCCTCGACCTGCCAGGGCCTCCAGCACCGCGTTCCCCAGGGCCGATCCCTCACCCGGATCGGTGCCGGCGCCGATCTCGTCCAGCAAGATCAGGCTCTTCGGGCCCGCTTCCCGCAGGGTCGTCCGGAGGCGCGCCACGTGGGCGGAAAAGGTGCTGAGATCCTGCGCGAGGCTCTGCTCGTCCCCGATATCGGCATACACGGAGTCATAGACCGGCAGCTCGCTGTCCGGCGACGCGGGGATGAACAGGCCGGACTGGGCCATGAGGGCGGCCAGCCCGATCGTCTTCAGGGCCACCGTCTTGCCGCCCGTGTTCGGGCCCGTGATGACCAGGACTCGGGCGTCCGGCCCCACCGTCACGTCAATGGGGACGACCTCCCCCTCGCCTCCCGCCTGGGCCGGGTCCCGACGCCTCTCCAGGAGGAGCGGATGGCGGGCGTGAAGGAGCCGCAGGGCACCCTCGCACAGCATCCGAGGCAGGGCCCCGTGCCATCGCTCGGCCAGTCGGGCCTTGGCCAGGATCAGGTCCAGATCGGCCAGCGCCTCCAGCGTGGAGGCGATGGCGGGGCCGGAAGCCCGCACCGCGGACGTCAGTTCCCCCAGCAGGCGATCCACCTCGGCATCCGCCTCGCGCTCCAGGCGGCGGATCGCGTTGTTCCGTTCCACCACGGACAGGGGTTCCAGGAACAGGGTCTGCCCGCTGGCCGATTGGTCCTGCACGATCCCTTGCAGGTGCGTCCGGTAGTCCGGCCTGACCGGGATCACATAGCGATCGTTCCGCAGGGTGATGACCGGCTCCGCCAGGACGGGCTGCACCTGCGGGGCCTGAAGCAGCTCCTGCAACGCCTCCCGGACCGCCTCGCGGGAGCGGCGCGCCTCCGCCCGCAGCCGGAACAGTGTGGGGCTCGCGGTATCCGGCATGGCGCCATCCGGCGTGATGCAGCGGCGGATCTCCCCGGCGAGCTCCGCGGGGGGCGTGAGGCCGGCGGCGATCCGGCGCAGTTCCGGGAGCGGGAGCCCGGCTTCCCGCACGTGCCGGCGGAGGTGTGCGGCCGCGTCCAGCGTGTCCGCGATGGCGAGGAGCTCCTGAGGGCTCAGCCGAACGCCCGGGATGGCCGCGCGCGCCAGGAGTCCCCGGATGTCCTGGGCCCGCTCCAAACCGGGAAGGGGCCCCCGCCGCAGGAGTTCGCAGCCCTCCCGCGTCTCGGCCAACCGCCGGACCACCACCTCGGGATCAGGCGAGGGGTAAAGCTCGACGGCGCGCTGCCGCCCCAGGACCGAGGCCGCCTCGGCCGCGAGGTGGTGTAACATCTCGGAGAATTCCAGGACGCGGAGCGTGTGCGAATCCATTCCAATCATGGCCTCCCAGCGGCTAGCCCCGGGACCGGGCGAACACCCGAGCGCCACGGAGAGGCGTGACCGCCGGAGAAAAAAGCAAGGGACTCGTTCCCGAGTCCCTTGCGGTTGTTCTCCAGTCCCCGGCCGATCACCGGGTGGGCGGCACGTCCCGTCACGTCGTCAGCACGTCAGCTCTTGGAGAGGGCCTCGCGCACCAGCGTGTTCACCACCTTGCCGTCCGCCCGGCCCGTGACCCTGGGCATGAGGAGGCCCATGACCCTCCCCATCTCCCTGAGGGACGTGGCCTGGACCTCCCGGATGGCGTCCAGGACCATGGCCTGCAGCTCGTCGGACGTCAGGGGTCTGGGCAGGTAGGATTGTAGGATGGTCAGCTCGGCCGTCTCCTTGTCCACCAGGTCCTGCCGCCCCCCTTGCCCGTACTGCTCGATCGCCTCCTGCCGCAGCTTGCACGACGCCACGATCGCCTGGAGCACTTCCGCGTCGGACAGCGGTCCGCGCTTCTCCACCTCGCGGTTCTTGATGAGGGCGCAGAGCAACCGGAGGACCGACAGGCGAAGCTTGTCCCCAGAGCGAAGGGCGGCTGTGAAATCCTCGGCGAGGCGCGTCTTCAGCTCCACGGCCTACTCCGGGATCATCCGCAATCGCTTGAGCGCCTTCTTGCGCGCCGCCAGCATCTTCTTCTTCCGGCGCACGCTCGGCTTCTCGTAGTGCTCTCGCTTGCGGAGCTCAGACAGCACCCCGGCCTTCTCGCACTGCTTCTTGAAGCGGCGTAGCGCGCTCTCGAAGGACTCGTCCTCCTTCACGACGACGCTCGTCATCCACTCACACCCCCTTTGCGCCGCGGCAATCTGTGCAGAGGGCCCTGATGGAACGGGAACAGTCTCGGAAGTGTAGAGCAAAAGTATATTTGAGCCGGCCGCCCCTGTCAAATTCTTTGCGATCAGTTCACGGCCGTGTGACCCTCCCATCCCCCATGCGCACCAGTGCCCGGCCGCCGGCCCTCAGGCGTAGTCCGCCTTCCGCTTTCCGAACCGCCGGCCCAATTCCCGGGCGATCTCCTCCGGCCGGATCTCGTGGGCCGCCAGGAGGACCAGGGTGTGGAACCAGAGATCCGCCATCTCATAGATGAGCTGCCCGCGATCCCTGTCCTTGGACGCGGTCAGGACTTCGGCCGACTCCTCCATGACCTTTTTCAGGATCTGGTCCTGCCCCCGGGCGAAGAGCGAGGCCACGTAGGACCCCTCGGGCGGGTGCGCCTGCCGCTCCAGGATCACGCCGTAGACGTCCGCCAGGATCCCCAGCCCCGCGTACACCGTGGCCGGGTCGAAGCGCCGGTCCGTACCATCCGCCGGGGCCATCCCCTCGGCGGGGAGCGCCCGGTAGAAGCAGGAGCGGTTTCCCGTATGGCAGGCCGCGACCGCCTGGTCCACCTTCAGGAGCAGGGCGTCCTCGTCGCAGTCGTACAGGATCGCCCGCACGCGCTGCACGTGCCCCGACTCCTCCCCCTTCCGCCACAGCCGCTGCCGTGACCGGCTGTAGTAATGGGCCAGTCCGGTCTCCAGCGTCCGGGCCAGGGCCTCTGCGTTCATGTAGGCGTGCATGAGGACCTGCCCGTTCTCCGCGTCCTGGGCGATGGCGGGAATCAGGCCGTTCGCGTCGAAGCGCAGATTTTCTGGCACCTCCACCACCGTGCACCCCCCTAGGCCAAATGACCAATGACCAAATCCCAATGACCAATTGCAGTGCCACGGCTGGTCATTGGTCATGAGTCATTGGTCATTACAGTTTGTACCCGATCGTGCGCAGGAAGTCCTTGCGGGCGGCCACGTCGCCGGCCGTCTCCACGCCCTTGGGCGGCAGGCCGTCCACCACCCCCATCACGCCGCGCCCCTGCTGGGTGACGGCCACGATGACCTCGACCGGGTTCGCCGAGGCGCAGTAGATGGTGCAGACCTCCGGACACTGTTTGACGGCATTCAGGACATTGATGGGGTACGCCTCTTTCAGGATCAGGACGAAGAAGTGTCCGGCCCCCACCGCCTGGGCGTTCTGGATGGCCGCCTCCCGCAGGGTCTCGTCGTTCCCCACGGAACGGATCAGGCACGGACCCGAGGATTCACAGAAGGCGATCCCGAACTTCGCGCCCGGCACGGACGACACCAGGATCTCGTAGAGGTCCTCGACCGTCTTGATGAAGTGACTCTGTCCCAGGATGACGTTGGTGCCCTCGGGGGTCTGGATCGTCACCGCCTGGAATTCCACCGTCCTCCTCCTCTCGCCTGGCGCCCCTACAGGCGAACGGGCACGCCACGTTCTGCGAGGTACCGCTTGGCCTCCGGGATCGTGAACTCCCGGTAGTGGAAGATGGAGGCCGCCAGGACCGCATCGGCCCCGCCCAGGACGAGGCCCTGGTACAGGTGCTCCAGGGTTCCGGCGCCTCCGGACGCGATGACGGGGATGCCAACCGCCTCGGCGATGGCCCGGGTCAGCTCCAGGTCGTACCCGTCCTTCGTCCCGTCCCGGTCCATGCTGGTGAGGAGGATCTCGCCGGCCCCCAGTTTCTCTCCCTCCACCGCCCAGGCCACCGCGTCCTTCCCGGTCGGCGTCCGGCCCCCGTGCACGTACACACCCCACGAGAGCCGAGAGCCGGGGACCCCCTGGGTGGCCGAGAGCCGAGACGAATCCACCCCGGCTCTAGGCTCTCGGCTCTCGGCTCTGCGCTTCGCGTCAATCGCCAGGACGATGCACTGGCTGCCGAAGCGTTCGGCCGAACGCCGGATGAGATCCGGGTCCTGCACCGCGGCGGTATTCAGCGACACCTTGTCGGCCCCGGCCTGCAACAGCCCCCGGATGTCCTCCAGAAATCGGATGCCTCCGCCGACCGTCAGCGGCACGAAGGCCTGCTCGGCCGTCCGGGCGACCACGTCGATCATGATGCGGCGCCGCTCGTGCGAGGCTGCGATATCCAGGAAGACCAACTCGTCCGCCCCCTCCCGGTCATACAGGGCGGCCACCTCGACCGGGTCCCCGGCGTCGCGGAGGTTGACGAACTGCGTGCCCTTGACGACCCGTCCCTCCCGCACATCCAGACAGGGAATGATCCGCTTGGTCAGCATGACGTCCCTGCCGCCGCATGAAGGGCCGCCTCGAGCGTCAGCCGCCCGTCGTACAGTGCCTTGCCGATGATCGCTCCTCCCACTGGGGGCGCCAGGGCCTTCAGGGCGTGAATGTCCCGCTCGGAGGCGATGCCCCCGGAGGCGATCAGCGGGACCCGGGTCACGGCCGCCATCGCGGCCAGCCCCGGGAGATCGGGTCCTTCCAGCATCCCGTCGCGCTGGATGTCCGTGTAGATGATCGCGGCCAGAGGAAAGTCGCTCACCCGGCGGGCCAGGTCCGTCGCCCGGATCGCCGTCGCCTCGGCCCACCCGGAGGTCAGGAGCATCCCCGCCCGCGCATCCAGGCCGAGGGCGACGCGGCCGGGGAAGGCCGCGCACCCCGCCTCCAGGAATCCCGCATCCCGGATCGCCGCCGTCCCCACGATGGCCACGACCGCACCCAGATCCAGCACCGCCCGCACCGCCTCCAGGCTGCGGAGCCCCCCGCCCACCTGGGCCGGGATCCGGATCACCCGAAGGATCTCCCGCAGCGCCTGCTGGTTGGCGGGCGATCCCAGGAGGGCCCCGTCGAGGTCTACGAGGTGCAGGCGCGGCGCCCCCCGCCGTTCCCATTCCTGGGCCACGGCCGCGGGATCCTGACTGTAACGCGTCTCGCGCGACGGATCCCCCTGGATCAACCGGACGACCCGTCCGCCCCGCAGGTCAACGGCCGGGATGATCTCCATGATCCGTCTGCCCCGATTGTTCGATTGCCGGGGACCCAGCCGACCCTGGGCCCGTGGCCCGCCCCGCTCCGCCACGCGGTCCGGGGCGGAGTCGGCAGGGTGCCCCCCTGGGTGCGCCGGGTCGCCTGCTACCGCGCCAGCGACGCGAAGTTCCGCAGGAGCGTGAGGCCCGCCGCCTGGCTCTTCTCCGGATGGAACTGGGTGGCGAAGAGGTTCTCGCGCCAGATCACCGAGGTGAACCGGTGCCCGTACTCGGTCACGCCCGCCGTGACGCTCGGGTCCGCTGGCTCCACGTAGTAGGAATGGACGAAGTAGAAATAGGGCTCCTCGGGCAGGCCCGCCAGGATGGGCGCCGGCCGCAATGCGCGGACGCGGTTCCACCCCATGTGGGGGACCTTCAGCCGGGTCCCCGGCCTTGCCGGATCCGGCATGTCGTCCGCGAATCGCCGCACGCGCCCCGCCAGGAGGTTCAGTCCCTTGTGGAGGCCGAACTCCTCGCTCTCCGAAAAGCGAGAAGAGGAAGTGAAGCCCCAGGCAGATCCCCAGGACCGGCTTCCCCTGTTCGATCGCGCGCAGCAGCGGCTCGATGAATCCATGGCTCGTCAGCTTGGCGATCCCGTCGGCGAAGGCCCCCACGCCCGGCAGCACGATCCCCGCTGCCTCGGACAGCAGCCGCGGATCCTCCAGGATGCGGGCCTCGGCCCCCACCCGCTCGAAGCCCTTCTGCACGCTCCGCAGATTCGCGATGCCCGAATCAATGATGGCGATCATCTCAGGCCCACTGGCCATCCCGTGCGCGGCAGGCCCACGCCCTCATCTCCGGACCCCACCACGTCATCAGAGACTTCCCTTGGTGGACGGGACGATCCCGGCAAGGCGCGGGTCGAGCCGCGTCGCCAGGTCCAGCGCCCGCCCGGCGGCCTTGAAGGCGGCCTCCGCCATGTGGTGGAGGTTCTGCCCGTACTCGACGTGCACGTGCAGGTTGGCCCGCAGGTGATTCGTCAGCCCCTGGAAGAACTCCCGCACCAGGTCCGCCTCGAAGTCGCCGATCCGGCCCTTGAGCTGGGGAGCCTGGAAGACCAGGAAGGGGCGCCCACCGAGGTCAATAACGACCGAGGCCAGGGCCTCGTCCATGGGCACCCGGGCGGCGCCGTAGCGGACGATCCCGGCCTTCTCGCCCAGGGCCTGCGACACCGCGTCCCCCAGGACGATCCCCGCATCTTCCACGGTGTGGTGGAGGTCCACGGGCAGATCGCCTGCGGCCTTCACCGACAGATCGAACCGCCCGTGCCTGGCGACCTGGGCCAGCATGTGGTCGAGGAAGGGGATCCCGGTCTCGATCCGGTGTTCCCCGGTGCCGTCCAGATCCAGGCTCATCTGGATGTCGGTTTCGGACGTCTTGCGCTGGATGACCGCACGCCGAGCCATGTCACCTCCCGTGGCCACAAACGGCGCTCAGAGCGGAGAGAAACGCCTCGTTCTCCTCCGGCGTCCCGATCGTCACGCGAAGACAATCGGCGAGGGAGGGAGTCCGGGAGAAGTTCCGGACCAGGATCCCCCGCTCGAAGAGCCCGCGGAAGACCTCGTCGCCCGGCCGGGCCGTCCGGATCAGGACAAAATTCGCCTGGCTGGGATAGACGCTGAGCCCGGGGACCTCCCGCAGCCGGGACAGGACGCGGTCCCGCTCGCGGACGACGGCCGACGCGTGGCTTTTCACCACCTCCAGATGCCCCAGAACCACCCGGGCCGCGGCCTGGCTGAGGGAGTTCACGTTGTACGGCAGGCGGACCTTGTTGATCTCCTCGACGAGGGCAGGGCTCGCCACCAGGATCCCCAGCCGGATCCCGGCCAGGCCGATCTTCGACAGGGTCCGGAGGACCACCAGGTTCGGATGCTGTCCGAGCTTCGGCAGGAAGGTCTGTCCCGCATAGTGGGTGTATGCCTCGTCCACCACCACCAGGGCCTCGCAGCCCTGCCCATGGCAGAGCCGAACGATCTCCTCGACCGCCGCGGCGTCGTAGAGACGCCCGGTGGGGTTGTTCGGCCAGGCCAGGAAGACCAGGCGCGGCCGTTCCGCCCTCAGGGCCTCGCAGAACCGGGCGGCGTCG
This sequence comes from Candidatus Methylomirabilota bacterium, assembly GCA_016208645.1. Lineage (GTDB taxonomy): Bacteria > Methylomirabilota > Methylomirabilia > Methylomirabilales > 2-02-FULL-66-22 > 2-02-FULL-66-22. The sequence goes on from JACQXP010000291.1 coordinate 7,822, forward strand.
AGATCGAACCCATCGGAGAGCGGCACGCCCAGGAAGCGCAGCCCCAGGACCTGGGCCCCGAGTTCGTACATCACGAACGTGGGGACGGGGGCGGCCACCGTCACCCCGGCTCCCGCCACGGCCATCAGCATCATCTGGATGGCCTCGTCGGAGCCGTTGGTCGCCAGGACCTGCTCCGGCGTCACCCCGAGATCCCGGGCCAGGAGCCGCCGAAGCTCCCGGGCCTCCGGGTCCGGATAGCGATGCAGCTCGACGTCTGCCAGCGCCTTCGCCAGCTCGGCCGCCAGCTCCTCGCGCATGGCGTTCCCCAGCACGAAGGGGCTCTCGTTGGCGTCCAGTTTCACCCACGGCCGATCGCCAGAGGGCGCCTCGACATGGTAGGCGCAGAGGGCAGCCACCTCGGGGCGGATGACGCGGGAGAGATCGAAGGTCATGGCAGGTCCGTCCGGATCGTCAGGGAGCGGGCGTGGGCCTCCAGCCCCTCCAGCCGCGCCAGCCGGGTGATGGGCTCCCGCCAGCGCCGCAGGGCCTCCGGGCCCAGCGACAGGAGCGAGCAGCGCTTCTGGAAGTCCTCCACCGAGAGCGGGGAACTCCAGCGCGCCGTGCCCCCGGTGGGAAGCACGTGGTTGGGTCCCGCCAGGTAATCGCCGGCCACCTCCGGCGTGTGGGCCCCCAGGAAGACGGCACCGGCGTTCTTGACCCGCGGCACCAGCGCCCACGGGTCCGCCACCAAAAGCTCCAGGTGCTCCGGTGCGATCATGTTGGCCAGGGCAACCGCGGCCGCCAGGTCCTCGACGACGATCACCGCCCCGAAGGCATGAAGGGCCCGTCCTGCCAGGCTCGCCCGGGGAAGGGACGCGAGCTGCTTCGCCACCTCCGACCGGACCGCCTCGGCCAGATCCACGGACGGCGTCACGCACACCGCCGACGCCAGGGGGTCGTGCTCCGCCTGGGCCAGGAGGTCTGCGGCCACCCAGCTCGCCGGCACCGTCCCGTCCGCCACGACCAGGACCTCGCTGGGACCCGCCACCAGGTCGATGCCGACCACGCCGAAGACGAGGCGCTTGGCCGTCGCCACGTAGATGTTCCCGGGGCCGACGATCTTGTCCACCGGACGGATGCTCTCCGTCCCGAAGGCCAGCGCCGCCACCGCCTGGGCACCGCCAACCCGGTAGATCTCGCGGATCCCCGCCAGGTTCGCCGCCGCCAGGACCGCCGGAGGAATGGCCCCATCCCGCCCGACGGGGGTGCAGGCGACCAGCTCTTCCACGCCCGCCACGCGGGCGGGGATGGCATTCATGAGGACCGTGGACGGATAGGCCGCCGACCCGCCCGGGACGTACAATCCCACCCGCGAGAGCGGTCGCACGAGCTGCCCCAGCAGGCCGGCCCCGTCCTCCTGGTAGAACCAGGACTCCCGCCTCTGGCGCCGGTGGAAGGCCTCGATGCGCGTGGCGGCCAGGGAGAGGGCCTCCGAGACGGCCGGATCCAGGGATCCCGCGGCCGCCCGGATCTCCGCCTCGGCGACCCGGACCGTCGAGGCGTCCAGGCCGATCCCGTCGAACCTCTGCGTGTGCTCGAAGAGCGCGGCATCCCCCCGCTGGCGAACATCCTCCAGGATGGCGTGAACGGTCGTCTCGATCTCCGGGGCGGGCGCCCGGGCGCGATCGCGGAGGGCCAGGAGGAACGTCGCGGCCTCGGTGGTCCCGGCCCGGAGCAGCCTCATCGGACCCCTCCCCGCAGGGCCAGGCGCAGGCGCAGCGCCTCGATCACCGCCTGGATGGCCCGGTAGCGCGTCTTGAGGCTGGCCCGGTTGACGATGAGGCGCGCCGACGCCTTCAGGACCTCCTCCACCTCGACGAGGCCGTTCTCCCGGAGGGTGCGCCCCGTGGCCACCAGGTCCACGATCCGCTCGGCCAGGCCCATGGCCGGGGCCAGCTCGATGGAGCCCGAGAGGTGGACGATCTCCACCTGGATGCCCTGCTGGCTGAAGTGGCGCTCGGTCAGCCGCGGGTACTTGGTGGCCACCCGGAGGCAGGACCAGGTCCGCAGGTCGTCATGGGAACGGAGGGAAGCCGGCTCGGCCACCACCAGGCGGCACGCCCCGAAGCCGAGGTCCAGCGGCTCGTAGACATCCCGGACCTGCTCCAGGAGCAGGTCCTTTCCCACGATTCCCATGTCGGCGGCCCCGTGCTCCACGTAGATGGGGATGTCCACGGCCTTGAGCGCCAGGAATCGCAGGCCCCGCGCCGGATCCTCGGCCGTCAGGCGCCGCGATTCCCGCAGCGCTTCGACGCCGGTGGCCCCCAGATCCACGAAGAGCTTCACCGCGTCGCGGAACAGCCGACCGGTGGGGAGCGCAACCGCGATCAGATCATTCGCCATGCGGGCCGTGTCCTTCGGCAGGCCGGGCGGCCGTCAGGCCTTCACCCGGGCGATGTCGGCCCCCAGGGCCGTCAGCTTCCGCTCGATAGCCTCGTAGCCCCGGTCCAGGTGATAGATGCGGGAGATCACCGTCGTCCCCTGCGCCGCGAGTCCTGCCAGGACCAGCGAGGCGCTGGCCCGGAGATCGGTGGCCATCACCGGGGCGCCCAGCAGGGCCCGCACCCCCTGGACCACGGCCGTGTTCCCCGCGATGGTGATGTCGGCGCCCAGGCGGAGGAGCTCGTTGACGTGCATGAACCGGTTCTCGAACACGGACTCGGTGATGACGCTGCGCCCCTCGGCCACGCTCATGAGGGCCATCAGCTGGGCCTGCATGTCCGTGGCGAATCCCGGGAAGGGCTGGGTGTGCACGCTGACCGCCCGCGGTCGGCCTGTTGCCGTCACCCGGATGCTGGTCGGTCCCTCATGGATCCGGGCCCCGGCCTCCTCGAGCCTGGCTATGATGGCCTCCAGGTGGCCGGGCTGGCAGTCGGTGAGCGTGACCTCGCCACCGGTGATGGCGGCCGCCACGGCGAAGGTCCCGGCCTCGATGCGGTCCGGGATGATCCGATGGACCGTGCCGGCCAGGGCCGGAACCCCGTGGATCGTGATGGTCGCCGAGCCGGCCCCCTCGACCTTGGCCCCCATGCTGTTCAGCAACCGGGCCAGATCCTCCACCTCGGGTTCGCACGCGGCGTTTTCCAGGACGGTGGTTCCCTCCGCCAGTGAGGCGGCCATCATGAGGTTCTCGGTCCCGGTGACCGTCTGAAGGTCGAAGGCGATTCGCGTGCCCTTCAGGCGCGGCGCCTCCGCCTCCACGTAGCCCTGGTTCAGGCGAATCGTCGCCCCCAGCCGCTCCAGTCCCATGAGGTGCAGATTGATCGGCCGGGGACCAATGGCGCACCCCCCGGGCAGCGACACCCGGGCTCGCCCGAAGCGCGCGACCAGCGGCCCCAGGACCAGGACGGAGGCGCGCATCGTCTTCACCAGCTCATAGGGCGCCTCGGGCCGGTGGACGCTCTTCGCCAGCAGTCGGATGGTGGGCGTGCCGTCCCCCGTCACCTCCACGCCCATGTGGCGCAAGAGCCTGGCGATGGTCCGAACGTCCACCAGCCGCGGCGCATTGCCGAGCTCCAGGGGCGCGTCGCTGAGAAGCGACGCCGCCATCAGGGGCAGGGCGGCGTTCTTGGACCCGCTGATCCGCACCTGACCCCGCAGGGATCGTCCCCCCCGGATCACCAACTGGTCCACCCTACGCTCCGCTCAATGCAAAACTGACAACGGACAATCGGTCAGCTGGAATTTCAAATGGAAAACCGACAACCGACAACCGGTCAGCTGGAATTTCAAATTTCAAACTGACAACCGACAACCGGTCAACGCAGATAGGTGGCCGGTTGTCAGTTGTCCGTTGTCAGTTTTCAATTGGAAGGGGCCTGTTGTCAGTTGTCCGTTGTCAGTTTTCAATTGGTAGTGGCCGGTGTTCAATTGTCGGTTTTTCAGTTTCAACTGGTGTGGCGTCGTGCCACGACGACGCGGTCCCGACCCGCCAGATCGCTCCGATCTCCAACAGCAGGCATCCACCCGGCCGCAGGTGTTGGGGCGCTCCGGCGATGATCTCCCGATGAAACTGCAGGCCATCCCGCCCCCCGTCCAGGGCCCGCCGCGGCTCCCACTGCACCTCGGGCATCAACGTCGCGAGGGTGCCCGACGGGATGTAGGGCGGGTTGGAGACGATCAGGTCCACCCCGTCGGCCGGCGCGTGCCCGTCCAGGGCGCGCCAGAGATCCCCCCGCAGGAAGGTCACGCGGTCGGCCACGCCGTGCCTCTCGGCGTTGGCGCGGGCCACCCGGATCGCCCGGCGCGAGATGTCTGTGGCGATGATGCGAGCGGCAAGCAGCTCCCGTGCCAGCGCGACGGCGACGGCGCCCGTGCCGGTGCACAGGTCCAGGATGACCGGGGACTGGGGGTTGGGGGTTGGGGGTTGGGGAGGCACCCGACGAAGGATCGCCAGGGCGGCCTCGACCAGCGTCTCCGTTTCCGGCCGGGGAATCAGGACGCCGGATGACACCCCCAGGGGCAGGGACCAGAATTCCCGCGTGCCCAGCACGTAGGCCAGTGGCTCCCGGCGCTCCCGGCGCAGGAGCAAGGCGAGGTACCGTCCGAACTCGACCTGCCTGAGGCGGCGCCGGGGCTCCAGGATGACCTGCCAGCGCGTGGAGGCCAGCACGTGGGCCAGGAGGCATTCAGCATCCAGGCGGGCGGTTTCGATCCCCACCCGCTCCAGGAGAAGGGTGCCGCTCCCCAGGCAGTCCTCCACGTTCGGGCAGAGGCGCTCCGGGAGGGGCGCGAGACTGCCCAGGAAGGTCCCCGACACCCGTGGGAGGTGCGCGCGGATCATGACAGCGCCTTCAGGCGCTCCGCCTGGTCATGGGCGGCCAACGCCTGGATCAAGTC
>JACQXP010000241.1 GCA_016208645.1 Candidatus Methylomirabilota bacterium
TCAGGTGAGCGATCTCGTCTGGGAGGATGGTGGGGTCGCGGGCGTCCGGGGGCGACATCGGGGTCGGGTGACTGCCCTTCGTGGCCGCCTGACTGTGGGTGCGGATGGGCGGAACTCTGTGGTGGCACGCCGCATCGGAAGTGTGACGCGACACCGCTGGTTGGACAAGGTTGCCCTGGTGGGCTACGTCACGGGCGCAGAGCGTGCCGAGGACGTCGGCGAGATCTTCCTCGGCCACGACCGGTATTGCATCCTGAACCCGATCGCGCCGGACCTGACGAATCTGGGCCTCGTGATCACCCGCCGGGACTTCGCGCACACGGCAGACGCGACACGCTTCCTGCTGGAAACTGCCGCGACCCTGCCTGGCCTCGGGGATCGGCTGGCAAGATCCCGGCCGGTCGGCCGGGTTCGATGTCTTGGCCCCCTGGCCCATCGCGGCTCTCGGCTCGCGACTCGAGGGGCCCTTCTCGTCGGAGATGCCGCCGGCTTCCTGGATCCGTTCACGGGCGAGGGCATCTACGCGGGCTTGCGCAGCGCCGAGATCGCGGTGCAGTGCACCCTCCCCGCTCTTCGCGGCGGGGACGTGGCCCACCCCAACCTGAACGCCTACGCCGCCGCCTGGAGGCGGGAATTCTTCCCCAAGTGGCGCTTGTGCACCCTTTTCCAGCACGCCATCCGCCACCCGCCGCTGGCCGAATGGCTCGTCGCCCGCCTGGGTCGCCGGCCCGGCCTGACCGCCTTCCTCATGGCCGCCGTCGGCGACCTGATTCCGGCCCGCAATCTGACCTGCCTGTGCGTCGCACGCAGACAGGGGTTCCTCCCGTTGCTCCCCCGCCTCCTCATGTAAGCCGGGACCCGCACCTGAAAGCCTCCGCTTCCGGGAACCATTGCTTGAACCAGTGGCTAAGTCCCGCCGTTGCCGCCGTTCTCGACGTGATTGTTGACCACGGTGCTGAGGGCGGCCATGAACTGGTCCACCTCGGCACGCTGCATGTGGCCGGTGATCTCCACCACGATCTTCACCCCCAGCTTCTCCTTCTTATTCCCCTTCGGCTTGACCATTGAACCCCTCCTTTCGCTTGATCCGGGATGACCGCCCCCACCTCTTCACACGATTCGGCGACCCCGGACCTGTCTGCCATCGCTTGGCGACAGGCAGGGAGGACACTATTCCGGGGCAGGAAAAGTGAGAATGTAGCGATCCGCGTAGTCGGTGACGCGGCGGGTCTGCGGGTCCATGTGGACCCACCAGCCTTGGTAGTCCTGCTCCTTGAAGGTCGTCCAGTCGTCCCGGGTGGGCGGCCGCGCCCCTTCCGCCGGCGAGAACCAGGCATTCTCGAAGGCCTCCGCATCCAGCTCCCACCCGCGGGCAATATGAATCAACTCGTGAAAGAGGACGGCGGGCAGCCGGGGATGGCCATCGTTCTCGGGCAAGAAGGTTCGTTGGCAGAGGAGAACGCGATAGCCCGCGCTCCGGGAATAGGGCACCGCGCAGACGCCCTGGTCGCCCCCGTACACCAGATCCACCGTGGGGCGTCGCCCGGAGATGATCGCACGGAGTTCCGTACGAAGATCTCCAGGCATCGGGCCCGGGGGGTGGGTGAGCCGGCCGGTGATGAGGCTGAGGGCCTGTCGGACGGCACGAGTGTAGTCAGGCGCGAATCCACGGATGACGAGTGCCATGACACCTCCGATCCGGCGATCCGGCAATTCGGCACCCAGGAGCATCTGGGGCCGATGAGCCTGAAGCCTGAGAGCCCGCCTGGCCCGGGCCGAACGAAATCCTCGTGCGGGTCCGAGTCAGACCTGCCAGCGCCGGGCACCTGTCTGCGTGCGGACACGCACAGGCAGGCGGCAGACAGGTATCGCCTTTCCCCACCGCTGTCAAGCCCCACCAAAACCCCCCTCTTCCTGGTGCCGGAGGCTCCGCCCGGGACCCCCCGCGGCCGGGGAACACCACCGGGGGCCAGGCCGGTGGCCGCCCCGCCCTCTTTTTTCCACCTTGACAGGCCGCGGGAGCCGCGGATATAGTGCATTCAGAAATTGACAGTCATTTTCAATATGGAGCGATGATGCCCGAATCCGATCCCCGCCTGCAACGCTTTGCCGACTTCCTGGCGCGCTCGGGCCTCAAGACCACCCGGCAGCGCGAGCGGATCGTGCGCGCGTTCTTCGCCGCGGGCCGGCACCTGAGCGCCGAGGAGCTGTACCACCGGATCCAGACCCAGGACCCCGGCATCGGCCTGGTGACGGTCTACCGGACCCTGAAGCTCTTGCGGCGGGCCGGGCTGGCGACGGGACGCCAGTTCGGCGACACCTATACCCGGTTCGACCCGAATCCGGCCGACTGGCCCCACGATCACTTGATCTGCAAGCGCTGCGGCAAGATCCAGGAGTTCGAGGATGCCGGCCTCCACTCCCTGAGGGAGAAGGTCGCTCGACGCCTGGGCTTTACCGTGACCGAGCACAAGCTGGAACTCTACGGCTTCTGCCGCGACTGTGCGCGCCTGGGGACGGGCCGGGCGGCGCGGGGCAGGAGCGCGGCGCGTACCGCGTGACCCTGAAGGAGATCCCGCATGCACCTCCCCCACCCCGCACCCCCGACCGACGAGGTCCTGGAAGACTGCTTGCAGGCCATCCACCGGCTGGAAGGCCAGGACGGCGGCGCCCCCCTGGGGGAGGTGGCCGCCTTCGCCCGCATCACGCCGGCCACCGCGCGTGAGGCCCTGCAGGCACTCCAGGACCGCGGCCTCGTGCTGAACGACCAGCCGGGCAGCGTCAGCCTGACCAGCGAGGGCCGGCGACAGGCGGCCGGCGTCCTGCGCCGCCACCGCCTGTCCGAGCGGCTCTTCGCCGACGTCCTCGGGTTGCCCTGGGATCGGGTGCACGATGAGGCCATGCGGCTTGAACACGCGCTGACGCCGGAGGCCGAGGCGCGGCTCGCCACTCTCCTGAATCATCCGGAGACCTGCCCGCATGGTGGGCCGATCCCGGCCGCCGACGGCAGTCTGACCCTGCCGCCGACCCGGCCGCTGGACGGGGTGCCGGCCGGAACCCGTGTGTGGATCCAGCAGATCATCGAGGAAGAGGCGACGCTCCTGCGGTACCTGGCCAGTCTCGGGCTGCTCCCGCGCACGGAACTCCGGGTGGAAGAGGTCGCCCCGTTCGGCGGGCCGCTCCTGGTGCAGGTGGGGGACGCGCGCTACGCCCTGGGGCGCGAGGTGGCCGCCAAGATCCTGATCCGATGCTCATCCGAACAAGGGGACTGATCCATGCCCATGAGCTGCCACGGGGCACTGCAGGAGCTGCGAGGGGACGTCCAGCTCTCCATCGCCCTGGCCGGGAACCCCAATGTCGGCAAGTCCAGCATCTTCAACCGCCTCACCGGCATGGGCGTCATCACGGCGAACTACCCGGGAAAGACGGTGGAGGTTCAACTCGCGGAGACCCGGTTCGGCGATCGCGCCATCGGGATCGTTGACCTGCCAGGAACCTATGCCTTGGGCGGCATCTCGGAGGATCAGTGGGTCGCCCGACAGGCCCTGCTGGACGGCACGCCGGATGCCGTGATCCTGGTGCTGGACGCCACCAATCTGGCGCGCAACCTGTACCTCGGGCTCCAGATCCTGGATATGGGCCTGCCCATGGTCGTGGCCCTGAACGTCGTGGACCAGGCCAAGGCCCGCGGCATCCAGGTGGACGTGGAGCGGTTGGCGGAGATCCTCGGCAATCCCGTCGTCCCGACGGTCGCCACGCGCGGATCGGGTCTGGATGCCCTGATGGCCCGGGCGGTGGATCGTGCGACGCACCCCGCGCCGCTGCCGCCGCGGCTGCGCTACAGCGTGGACGTGGAAGGAGCCATCGGCAAGCTCGAAAAGCGGCTGGCTGATCGCCCCGACCGGCCCCACGGGCTCTCGCCCCGGGCCGTCGCCATCCTGCTCTTGGAGGGCGATCCCGAGATGGGTGCCTGGCTGGCCCGCATGGACGAGACGGATGACCTTGTCCGCCTGCGCGACGAGTTGGCGGCGACCCTGCGTGATCTTCGCGGGGAGGATCCGGCGCTCCTCCTCTCCCGGGAGCGGCACGGTCTGGCCGGCCTGATCGCGGCCGAGGTGGAACGCCGTGAGACCCGCCGTCCGCTCGTCGCCGACCGCCTCTGGCGGCTCACCACGGCGCCCCTCACCGGCCTTCCCCTGCTAGGCCTGGTGCTGGCGGGAATCTTCGGCTTTCTCTTCTTCGTCGGCGATTGGCTCTCCACCGGGTTCAGTGCCCTGTGGACCGCCTACGCCTCGCCGGTCATCCAGTGGCCATTCCGGACGCTGCTGGGGGATAATGCCTTGTCCCGGACGCTGCTCTGGGGATTCGACGCCGGGATCAATGCGGCCCTGGCCGTGGGCATCCCCTACGTCCTCACGTTCTATATTCTCCTGGCCTTGCTGGAGGACACGGGATACCTGAACGCCGTGGCCTTCCTGACCGACCAGGTCATGCACAAGATGGGGCTGCACGGGCGGGCGGTCATCCCGCTGGTGGCGGGCGCCGGCTGCAACGTCCCGGCCATCATGGGCACCCGGGTCCTGGGCAGCATGCGGGAGCGGGTCATCGCCAGCACCCTGGTCGTCCTCACCCCGTGCAGCGCCCGGACGGCGGTGATCCTGGGCGCCGTGTCTCTCACCGCGGGCTGGAAACCCGCCCTGGCGATCTATGCCGTCACCTTCGCCCTGGCCATGGTCACCGGCATCGGGATGCACCGGCTATTGCCTGGCCGCGGCACCGGCCTGGTGATGGAGATGTTCCCGTTTCGGCGGCCGGGGGCCCTGGCCATCCTCAAGAAGACCTGGTACCGCTTCCACCACTTCGCCGTGGTGGCGACCCCCATCGTCCTGGGTGGCAGCATCATCCTGGGCGGATTGTACGAGACGGGCCTCCTCTGGGCCCTGGCCACTCCCCTCCGTCCGATCATGGAAGGCTGGCTGGGCATTCCCGCCGTGGCCGGCCTCACCCTGATCGTGGCGATCCTCCGGAAGGAGCTAGCGCTGCAACTCCTCATCACCCTGGCCATGGTCCAGTACGGCCCGCAAGCGAGCAACCTGCTGACCTTCATGCGCCCCGACCAGATCGTGGTGTACGCGCTGGTCAACACCATCTACGTGCCCTGTGTGGCCACCATCGCGATCCTGGGCCGTGAACTGGGATGGAGGCGCGCGCTGCTGATCTCCACGTTCACCGTGGGCCTGGCGCTGCTCGTCGGCGGGGCCGCTCGGGGACTGCTGAATTTCCTCGGGGCATAGCATCCCGCGATGGGTACACGCGATTGGTCCAGGATGCGATTAGCCGCCTGATATCTGCATCATCCTTCCCAAGAGTGAAGAACACACTCAGCAACTGGAGGAACCGCTGAAGTAACCCGCCTGTGGCAGAGATTCCAGGCGAGACGTTTCATGTGGTCACATTGTAGAGAAAGCCGGTCCGATCGCTGCACATAAGGAGCATCCCATGATTCGTGTCCAGAGCCTCCGTTACCAATCCGCGCTGCGTGTTCTCGTAGCTGCTGTCATCTCCCTGGTCGCCTTTGCCGAGGCGGCCTTCGCGGGAGAGCTGGTTGTGTACTCCGGCCGGAAAGAGGAACTGATCCGACCGGCCATCCAGGCGGCCGAGAAGGCGCTGAACCTGAAGGTCACCCTCTTCACCGCCGGCGCGGGCGAACTGGCCCGACGCATCGAGCTGGAGAAGGCCAGCCCCAGGGGAGACGTGTTCATCGGGACGACGGCCGGCTTCGCCGAGCTGATGCGGGAGAAGGGCCTGCTGGACACATTCACGTCGCCCCTCCTGAAGGAGATCCCGGCCGAGTTCCGCTCGCCCGATAATAGCTGGGTCCCCATCACCGCCCGGGTGCGAGTGCTCATGACCAACTCGAACCTCGTCAAGGCGCCGGAGGCCCCCAGGTCCTACTTCGATCTCACCGACCCGCGATGGAAGGGCAAGATCGCGATCGCGTCCATGGGCGAGCGAACCACGGTGGGATGGCTGGCGGCCATCCTGGCCGTGAAGGGAGAGGAGTTCACGAAGAAGTACGTGGCCGACCTCAGGGCCAACGGCCTGAAAGTCCTCAAGAACAACACCGAGGTCCGGAAGGCGGTGGCCAGCGGGGAGTACGCCGTGGGCATCACCAACCACTATTACTATCTGCTCCAGCTCCAGGCAGATCCCAAGAGTCCCCTCGCCATCCTGTATCCCGATCAGGGGCCGGCCGACATGGGCACGCCGGTCTTCTCCATCACTGCCGCCCTGATCAAGGGGGCGAAGAACGCCGAAGCCGGCCGTTCCTTCCTGGAGTTCCTCCTCAAACCCGAGGGGAATCGCCATCTGGTGGAGGGGGAGTTCGAGATTCCCCTGCTGCCCGGCCTCCCCTTGCCGGGTGCCGACAAGGGGATCAAGGGGCTGGGACAATTCAAGCGGCCCTCCCTGACCCAGGCACAGATCGCTGACCTGGAGCCCAAGGTGGAACGGCTCTTCGGCAGTGCTCTGACCCCGTAATACGCCGGCAATCTCTTGGCGAATCATCCGGATTAGGCCATAGAGAGCTATGCCATCGCCGCTCGCCCAGACCTTGAGGCCGAGGTCGCTTCGGGACCTCGGCCTCCTCCTGCCCGTGGCGGCCCCCATCCTGGGGCCCATCGGCTTCCTGGCCTGGATGGGGCTGGCTGGGGGGATCGAGGATCTGGCGGCGCGCATGAACGATCTCGGTGTTCTGGCCACGGTCGGCCGGGTTTTCCTCCTCGCCTGCGCCACCACCCTCCTGGCCGCGATGATGGGTGTGCCTCTGGCCTGGCTCACGGTCCGGTCGGACCTCCCCGGGCGGCGCTTCATCCGCTGGCTCGTCCCCCTGCCCCTGGCGATCCCGCCCTACATCGGGGCCATCGTCTACCAAATCCTGTTTGCACCCGCGGGACCCTTGAACACCCTCCTCGCCCGTCTGCTCGGCCTTCCGCGCGAGACCCCGATCGTGACCATCTACGGCGTGCCGGGGGCGGCGTGGGTCCTGAGCCTCTTCATCTTCCCGTACATCTTCCTGCTGGTTGCCGGGGGCCTCGAACGCATGAGCCCGTCCCTGGAGGAGGTCGCACGCGCGTCGGGCATGTCGCGGTGGGCCGTCTTCTTCCAGGTCACGCTTCCCATGCTGCGGCCCGCCCTCTTGGGGGGCGGCCTGATGGTGTTCCTCTACGCCTGGGCCGACTTCGGCGTCGTCTCGCTCCTCCGGGTCCGGACCCTCACCACCATCGTGTTCGACTACGTGCAGGGCACGATGGACTGGACGATCCCGGCGAGTCTCTCCGTATTCCTCACCCTCATCACGACGGCAGTGCTGGCCATCCAGCTCCGGATCCTGGGGGGAGGCACCTATGCCCAGGTCACGAGCGCTTCCCGCCCGGCCCGGCCCGTGCCCGTCGGGCGCTGGCGCATCCCCGCCATGCTCTTCGGCTTCCTCGTGCTCCTGTCCGCCCTGGGCGTGCCGCTTGGCGTGCTCGCCTACCAGGCCTCCCATCTCTCAATCCCGGCGGCGTGGAGCTTCCTCTCGCAGCAATCCTCGTTCATCAGGAACAGCGTGTGGACGGCCGCATCGGGCGCAACGGTCGCTATCTTTCTGGCCCTCGTCATCGGATGGTTCCAGGCGCGACGCCGCATCGGTCGCGGGGTCTCCACCATGTTTCAGATCGGCTACGCCATCCCCGGCACCGTCTTGGGCCTCGGGATGGTTGGCTTCTTCCAGGTAGCCTTCCCCTGGCTGTACGGGAGTCCCGTCGTCCTGGTCCTCGGCTACCTGGTCCTGTTCGTGACGCCGGCGATCCAGGGCGCCGGTGCGGCACTCGCCCAGATCTCCGCGTCGCTGGAGGACGCGGCACGCGGACTCGGCCGGGGGCCGCTGGGGACGTTCCGCGAGGTGACGTTTCCGCTGGTTCGGCCGGGCCTGGTGGGGTCCTGGGTCTTGGTCTTCATCCTGTGCATGCGCGAACTGGCGGCAACCCTGATCCTTCGTCCGCCAGGCTTTGACACCCTGCCCGTCCGGATCTGGATTCACACCATGGACGTGGGCCCGGTCCCCACCGCCGCCCTCCTGGCCCTGGTCCTGGTGACCATCGTCGCCCTCCCCTGGCTGGGCCTGATCCTCATGGGGCGGCGGGACATTTCGCTGGGGTGGTAGCCTGCCGCTCGGCGGCAATGGGAAACGGAAAACTGACAACCGACAATGAGAAACCGGCCAAGTGTCGTTTTCGGTTGTCTGTTGTCAGTTGTCGGTTTGAAATTTTTCATTGCCTAGAAGGATAGGATGGCGCCACTCATCGTCCTCAAGAGCGTTTCCAAGGCGTACCAGCCCGGCGGCCCACCCGCCGTGGATGCGCTCAGCCTCAGCCTGGAGCGAGGCGAGATCCTCGCCCTGCTGGGGCCGAGCGGCTGCGGCAAGACCACGACCCTCCGCCTGATCATCGGCTTCGAGGTCCCGGATGCCGGTCGCATCGAGATCGCCGGCCGGGTCGTGGCCGAGGGCCGCCACTTCGTGCCGCCCGAGGCGCGGGGTGTCGGCATGGTCTTCCAGGACTACGCCCTCTTCCCGCACCTCAGCGTGGCACAGAACATCGCCTTCGGGATCCGGAACCTGTCGCCGGAGGAGCGGGCCCGCCGGACCCAGCGTGCCCTCCGGATCACCGAGATGGAGGGGCTGGGGGACCGGTACCCCCACGAATTGTCGGGCGGCCAGCAGCGGCGCGTGGCCCTGGCCCGGGCCATGGCCCCCGGCTATGAGACCGTGCTGCTGGATGAGCCGCTCAGCAACCTGGACGCGGACATGCGGGCGCAACTGCGAGGGCAAGTGCGGCGGGTTCTCAAGAAGACGGCGCGGACGGCGATCCTGGTGACCCACGACCAGGACGAGGCGTTCGAGATCGCAGACCGGGTAGGGGTCCTCAATAATGGCCGGCTGGAGCAGCTCGGACCACCGGAGCAGATCTATCACACCCCCGTCAGCCGCTTCGTCGCCCACTTCGTCGGCTCAGCGGACTTCATCCCGGGTGCCATCCTGCGCGAGGGAATTCGCACGGACCTTGGCCTGTTCCCCAATCCGAACGGGATACCGGTCGGGACTTCGGTGGATCTCATGATCCGCCCGGACGACGTGACCATCGTCCCCGATCCGGACGGGCCAGGGGTCATCACGCAGCGTCTCTTCCGGGGCTCGGACAACCTCTACACCCTTCGCCTTGCCCCCGATATCGAGATCCACACCAGCCAGCCGTCCAGCATGGTCCTTTCGCCTGGGACGCGGGTCGCAGTCAAGGCCTCCCCCAGCCACATCGTCGCGTTTCCTGCCCTGAAGTCCTCATAGGCCCCCCCTCGAAAACACGACGGCCATCCGAGGTAGAATCCATCCCAAAGGGCCGCGCAGACCTGCCCAGCACGGGCAAATGCAGTTGACTTGAGCCGACGCCACCGGCCTGGGCCTGTAAACCCTATTTCTTCACCAGTTCAACCCGCCGATTCTTGGCCTTTCCGTCCTCTGTCTTATTGTCGGCAATGGGCTTTTCCTGTCCCCAACCAACGACACTCAGACGCTTCCCGTCTATCCCTTCCTTTCCTAACGCACTGAACACCGCCTTGGCACGCTCTTCGGACAACACCTTGTTCTTCTTGGCATCACCGGTGCTATCGGTATGCCCCTCGATGGAGATCCGGAGGGATGGGGTCTGCTTCAGCATCTGCACAATCTGATCAATGATGGATTTCGATTCCGGTTTGATCGTCGCATTGTTGGTGTCAAAGTTGATGTACACCGCGACGTGACCGTCCGCGTTCAGCGCCTTGAGCAGATCGCTGGCGGTCACATCCTGTTTCATGGCCTCCTTTTCGACAACCGTCAGAAGATAAAGGACTTCGGACCCATCGTCCCACGGCCAGACTTCCACCCAGAGCTCACTACTCCCCTTGGTGACCTTTCCGGTGAGAACCGCATTATTCCTCCGCGGGTCCTCGGTCCCATACTTTTCGGTTTGCCCATCGAAGAGAATCACACCGCCCAGGCCCTTGATCGCATTCAAGTAATTGCGGCGCACCTGCAGCTCGCTGCGTTTCTGGGCGCCCTCCTTCGGATTATACTGATTCCTGTACAGCTTGCCCTCCACAGCGACCAGTTCTTTTCCATTGAAAAATCGGTAGACCTCAAAGTCCTTGTTGTTCGCCTCGCTGATGTAAAATCCAGGCATCCGTGAAAGGTGCGGATTGTCCTTGCTGCCCTCGACATCCTCCTGCGAGGATGCCAGGCTCGCCGCGAGAAGCAGTACCAGCAGACTGAAGGAAAAACGGACCGCGTATTTCATCGCGACTTCCTCCCTCTTTTCCATTTCCACGGGATGAACACCCACGAATCAAGTATCGAGCCGACGCACCCGCTATTTTCTGCTAGTTCCGCTGCCTGTCGTTGATGAACAGGGCTGCTCAACTGCGACATCACCTTTTGCAACAAGGGTTTGTAAATGTGTTGAAGAGAGGTCATTCTCTGCGATTGTTGCACTACCCTTTGCCGGAAGGTCAATGCTTCTCCCGACCTGGAGTTGGATTATGATCCTCTGACTCAATCTGTTGCGAATACACGAACCTGTCTCCGGAGTCGAAATCTGATTCGGGCTCGTGGGCCGTTTGTCTGCATCCCTTATCTTCTTTTCAACCTCGGCTGCTTTCGGACCTGGAGTGGTCAATCTTTTTTCAGCCGCAAGTGGATCGGCAATGGAAACGTGTGATGCAAAGATAAGCACCGAAAGACCAAACGCGCGCGACAGAAATCTTCTCATAGGTTTCCCCCTTGATCGATCCCTGCATAAGTGATGCGATACTCATCTGAGGACCGCGGGCGATGATGCGTGGATATCCTTTCCTTATGTGGATCAGCCTCGGAGCGACATCTGGATGCCGTGTTCCGATCGGATGGTCTCTCCCCATAGCGGGCCCCGAATACCTCCTCACCTGGGGGTCGCGCTCCCTGTGGGAGCCATAGCTTTAAAGGACCCCGAGACCGTAAGCGTCAATTACTTCTCCGAGTCCTTGGGCAGTGAGCCGCTAGTTTTGAAGGTGAATCGCCCGACGATCTCACCCTTGCCTGAGGAGGAGATCGTCAGCGTTCCCGACAGGCCGGTGAACGTCTCCGCTTCGTGCTTGTAATCCACCCAGAACTTTTCGGGCTTGACCTCCTCGCCGCTGTCGCCACCCAGTGGGTACGTGCCGGGGGCAGGGGAGCGGGCCAGGTCTCTTGACTTGCTTTCAGCTGCTTGCAGCAAGCGACTGCGCCTTGCTCACGTGAATTCCAAAGAGCACAGAGGACCTCAACAATTAGTCACTCGGGACATCCACCTGTAATCCACCCAGGTCAAGACTGCCTTTGGTCTCCATTCCGATGTCGGGTCCGCCCTGCAGCGATACCTGGGCACCGAGTTCCGATTGAATGGTCCCGCCCAACCCCAGCGAGGTTCCCACCGAGGCACTCAGGCCGACGTCCGTCACGTTTTCTCCATCAGTGGTCACTTCGACCATGATCTTGGCGCTTCCGCTGGCGACTCCACCTCCGACTCCGGCGCCCACACCAATTCCCATCGTTGTTTCATGCTTGGTGAAATCGCGCTGAAGAGACACAAGCAGGCCTTCCCCTCCTTCAATTCTCACCTTTTCGCAGTCCAGCGAGAATGAAACGATCGCCAATGAGACGCTCAGCGGCTTCTTAAAAGGACACGGGGGCGGCTGCTTCTTCTTGATCTCGGGAGCTTTTGCCGCCTCCGGTTGCTGGGGTGGTTCCGGAGGGATGCATTCCAGGGACGCATACGCATTTGCCAGTCCCGGCAAGGACGAACCCATTCGGATTGCGTTTTGGTAAGACAGCAAGATGTGCAACTCCCGCTCTACGTTCAGCAACTCATTGAGAGTGGGGGGGTACACCCTATCCAGGATCGGCGCGGTCAGACCGTAATAGTCATTATCCCCGCAGGCTTCGAGCTCTTTCAGATATTGTATATGTGTCTCCATGTCCTTCATCAAATCAGGCGTCTCCTTCTCCGCTGCCTTTGCGCCCGCTTCGAAGCGTGCTTCGGTCTGTTTCAGGCCGCCAGCGACCCTGCCGTTTTCGCCGAGTAAACTGGTAGCTACGTTCTCGAACAAGAAGAGTTCTTTGGCGAAATCACGAGGGAGGACCACCGCCCTGTCCGGGGATTCCATGGATCGGGCGATCTGTTTGGCGACAATTCTCGCCAGCGCCTGTTTCTCCTTGAAAAGCGCTTTGATCCGTCCAGCCACCTCGCCATCTATCTTGGCAAGCGCCTCCTCTGCACCGGCGGTACGAACCCTTATGTTGCTGATAGGGGGATCGGGCAGGTCAATGCCTTTCGCTTCCCCCTTTTCGGTGGCTATCGGTGCGATACTAGCCGGCTGGCCTCCCTTTCCCTGGGGAGCGCCCTGAGCCGCCCTGAGCGCCGCCACGCCGACGGCGGAATACTGACCGGCCAGCGCCTTGCGGAGATGCGTGACCGCCACCGCGTGATTCCCCTGGCACTCGGCCACGAGGCCAAGCCCCAGTTGGGCGGCTGCGAATTCAGGCGAGAGCCTGGCGACCTTCTCAAAAAGAGGCTTGGCCCCAGCCAAGTCTCCCATGTTGTAGTAAGCCCAGCCGGTGTCTGCGAGAATCAACGGTGCGTTCGGCTTCAGGGTATCGGCATAAAGCAGGACGGCCACGGCCCTCTGATAATCACCCATACCCGTCAGGGCCACGCCGAGGTTATTAGCCGCGAGTGCGTCGTCGGGTTTCCGCGCAGCACTCCAGGTCGTCGCATACACTGAGGCGGAACCGGCACCCATCATAAGGAAAACCGAACCCATGTCGGCGCCATCGCCATCCTTCTTCGCTGACCGAAGCGCGGAATCTATTTGCGGGCGGGCCTTGCCGGCCTTGTTGCCATAGAACTGTGCCGCCTCTTTCACCAATGCCAGATAGGCATTTCGTGAGGGGGCCTTGGACGGTAGGCCTTTGACGCTCACCTTTTTCGGGCACACACCGGCTTGACCCAACGTGGCATCGCCGGTTTTCTCTTTGGGCAGGAGTTTCTCTCCTGCCTTTGACATGGATTTTCCCCATTCTTCGAGAGCCTTCTGCTCTCCGGGGGTGATCTCCTTCCCTGTCTGCGCCTTCTCCATGATGCGGCGGATGTTTGGTGGAATATCGTATTGGGCATATGCCGGCGGCATCAGGAAAACCAGCGCTAAGAGAATCAAGAACCAGACGCCAAGAAGACTCAGGACTCGGGTTCGACAAGCGCTCCCATAAGGCCTGCTTGCGTTTGGTCCCATCTGCTTCCTGCTTGTCTTCATAGGACCCCCTGCTTGATCCAACAGGACGCGGATTTCCTGAACAGGCTCAATACGAAAGTGGGTTTTTCCTCGCGATCGCTTTCACATCGAATCCTGACCTACACGCAATGCCCCCCGACGCACGGGATGTGCCTGGAGATGACGACTACGGCCTGACCTCAAGCTGGCCCTGTTTCGTCACCCCCGCGTACGCGGCGCTGATGGTGACCGGGGTCGGGACCGCGACCGGCTGCGTCGCGATGGAGACCGTCGCCTGCGTCTGCCCGGCCGGCACCAGGACGCTCGCCGGGACCGTGGCCGCCGGGTGGCTGCTCGCCAGGGTGACCGGCGTCCCCCCGGCCGGCGCGGCCTGGCTCAGGGTGACGGTCGCGGTCGAGACCTGACCCGAAGAACGTTTGTCCGAGCTGACTGTCAGGAACATTATCTGGATCGGTGGTAGCTGTGTGACCAGTTGTGATCGCCCGGTTGATGAGGGCGGCGGTATGGAAGAAGTAGCCTTGACGCATGGGATGGACACTAGCCAGCGTGCTCGTCATTTTCCCCCTCCCCAGATTCTGCGCCCGTCTTGCGGATGCATTCCTCGTCGGGGTTGACGAGCCGGCGGCGACCTGGTTGCTCATCCTCCGAGTTCTAGCGCAACTCTCTTATGTCCAGGTCGAACGTATACCCCGGGTCGAATGTATACGGCTGTCGCCTAACCCCCACTGACCGGAACAACGCTATTTCGGTAATGGGAGTACCGTGAGTTGTGCTTGCTTAGTAATGCCGTTATGGGTGACGGAAATCGTAACGACCTGTTTCGATGTGACCGTCTGCGTCGTTATCTGAAAGTCTCCAGAGAGAGTCATGGCGGGAATAAACCAATGGGCGCGTCGTTGAAGTGGGCCGACACTAGCGCGCCTCTCAATTCACTGTCAAGCCGAAAGTCGGACCTCCTTCCATGGAGTGGCATTCCATCTGCCGACCCAACGCATCCTCGCTCCGAAAACTCAAAGGCACCATTCGGCGCTCCACCGAATGGTGCCTCGGGGTAGGCTATTCACTTCCTGCCGGTGCAGCATCACGGGACCCGTCCCCCTCGGCCGGGATCCCTGGAACTCAAAACACGTCTCGCCCCCGGTGGGGACGGACGGCCGCTGCCCAATCCTGGATAGCTTTTCGGGTTACTCCCGGGTTCACCCGCTGTCGCCGACCATTTTTCCCGGCAGCGAGATCCCCAGGTCCTTGATCCGCTTGCGCAGGGTATTCCGGTTGATGCCCAGCAGCTCGGCCGCCTTCACCTGGTTCCCCCCCGCGCGCCGGAGGATCAGCTCCAAGAGCGGCCGCTCCACGCACGCCACGAAATGATCGTGCAGGCGGCCGTCCAGGCTGCCCTGCAATCGGGCTAACTCGGCGCGAATCCACTCCGTCGGGAAGGTGTCCGGCCGCGCCCCTGCTTCCGGCGCTCCGGGCGCCGGCTGGAGCACGTCCGGCAGATGGTCGGGGAGGATCAACGAGGTGGTGGCCAGGGCGGCCGCCCGCTTGACGACGTTCTCCAGCTCGCGAACATTCCCCGGCCAGTTGTAGGCCAGCATCAATGCCATCGCCTCCGGCGAGAACACCTTGGGGGCCGTGTGCTGCTCCTGCCCAAAGGCCGAGAGGAAGTGGGTCACCAGCGGCGGGATATCCTCGCGCCGGTCGCGCAGCGGGGGGAGGTGGATGGTGACCACGTTCAGGCGGTAGAAGAGGTCCTCCCGGAAGGCCCGCCGGGCCACGGCCGCCTCCAGGTCCTGGTTGGTCGCCGCCACGATGCGGACGTCCACCGGGACCGAGCCCTCGCCGCCCAATCGCTCCACCTGCCGTTCCTGCAGGACCCGGAGCAGCTTGGTCTGGAGGCTCAGGTCCATGTCCCCGACCTCGTCGAGGAAGACCGTCCCGCCCTCCGCCTGCTCGAAGCGACCGCGCCGCGCCGCCACGGCCCCCGTGAAGGCCCCCTTCTCGTGGCCGAACAGCTCGCTCTCCAGAAGCTCGCGGGGGATGGCGGCGCAGTTGACCGGCACGAAGGGACCCCCCTTGCGCCGGCTGTTCTCGTGCACGGCCCGGGCGATCAGCTCTTTCCCGGTGCCGCTCTCCCCCCGGAGCAGGACCGTGAGGTCGGTCCCGGCCACCTTCCCCACCGCCTTGAAGATCTGTTGCATGGGCGGGCTGGCGCCCACGATGCCGCCCAGGTCGAAGCGCTCCTCCACCGTCTGCCGGAGGCGGGCCACCTCGCGGGCCAGGGCCTGGGCCTCCAGCGCCTTCTCCACGACCAGGAGCACCTCGTCCATGTCGAAGGGTTTCCCGATGTAATCGTAGGCCCCCAGCCTCATGGCCTCCACGGCCACCTGCAGCGTCCCGTAGGCGGTCATCATGATGACGGGCAGGTCCGGCCGGCGCTTCCGGATCTCACGCAGCACGTCCAGGCCGTCCCGCCCCGGCAGCCGGACGTCCAGGAGCGCCAGGTCCACGCCGGGATCCTCGGCCGCCTGGAGACCCGCGGGGCCGTCTGCCGCCAGATCCACCCGGTAGTTGGCGCGCTCCAGGGCCTTGCGAAGCGCCCAGCGCACGCTCTCCTCATCGTCCACGACGAGAATCCGCTTGCCCGTCATGCGCGTGTCCCCTGGTCATCCATGGCGAGCGGCAGCAGGACCCGGAAGGTGGTTCCCTGCCCCATCTGACTCTGGACCTCGACCGCGCCCCCGTGCTCCTCCACGATGCGCATGGAGATGGGCAACCCCAGGCCCGTCCCGCCGTCCTTGGTCGTGAAGAAGGGGTTGAAAAGCTGCTGCTGCACCTCGGGCGGAATCCCCGGCCCCCGGTCCCTGATCTCCACCACGGCGGCCGCCCGCCCGCCGCACTGCGGGGCCAGGCGCTCGAACCGGGTGCGCACCGCCAGCTCCCCGCCCGCGCCCGCCATGGCCTCCGCCCCGTTCCGGACCAGATTGAGAAACACCTGGAGGAGCCGGTCGGGATCGCCCGCCACCACGGGCACCTCGGGATCGTACTTCCGCACCACGCCCACCCCGCCCGCCTGCAGCGCGGACTCCTCCAGGCGCAAGGCCTCGTCCACGATCTGGTTCACGTTGCACGGCCGCCGCCGCAGCGGGCGCCCCCCGGCAAAGGCCAGCAGGCCGTCCACGATCCGGTTCAGGCGGTCCACCTGGCGGATGATGATCCCCGTGAACTCCTGCAAGTGGGTGGGGAAGCCCGGCTCCCGCTCCATCAACTGCGCGGCCGCCCGCACCCCCACCAGCGGGTTCCGCACCTCGTGGGCGACGCCGGCCGCCAGCACGCCCAGCCCCGCCAGCCGCTCGGATCGCCGCACCTGTTCCTCCAGGTCCCGCACGCGGGACAGATCGCGCAGGACCAGCACCACGCCGCGGCTCTCTCCCCGCGGGTTGCTGACCAGCGAGGCGACGGCGCTCACGTACAGACGGGTCCCGTCCGCGCGGGTCATGGTGGCGTCGAAGTCGGCGTGACTGCGTCCCTGGTCCGCAGTCTTCGCCACCAGGCTCGCCAGCGGCGCCGGCGGCGGGAAGATGTCCCCGACGGGTCGCCCCGCGACCTGGGATCCCGAGAACCCGGTGAGTTCCTCGGCGGCCTGGTTCAGCAACACGATACGCCCCTCGGGATCCAGGATGATCACGCTGTCCTGCAGGCTGGAGAGCAGGTCCTCGTAGTACGCCCGGAGCTCCTGCAGCGCGGCCGAGAGCTCGGTATTGGCCTCCTCCAGCGAGGCGACCTGCTCCAGCCATCTCGCCTTCTCCGTCTCACCGTCCACTGTCTTCATTTCCGATTGCGAATTTCGGATTTCGAATTTGGTCCCCGCAGCCCCGGGTCATTCGACATCCGAAGTTCGACATTCGATTTCAGAAGCGGTCGCGCTCCGTGTGCGCGCGGCTCCTTGATATTCACCGCGCCCTCCCGTATGATGCCGGCGGGATTCGAATGAAGTCCCGGGAGGAGTTACGGCCATGACGGCTTCACGGATCGAGACCTTGAAGCAGATGCTGGCACAGGAGCCGAAGGATGGGACGCTTCATTATATGCTGGGGAACGAATACTTCAAGGGGCAAATGTATGACGAGGCGGTGGCGGCGTTTCGCCAGTACCTGACGCTGGCGGACGACGAGGGCGCCGTCTACCGGGTGCTGGCGCAGTCGCTGGAGGGGCTGGGACGAGTGGAAGAGGCGCGGCAGGCGTATCGGGATGGCCTGGTCGCGGCCACGCGGCACCGCCACCAACCCATGATCGAGGAGTACACCCGGGCGCTGAAGGACCTCGAATGAACGTCCCCCCGCCCCGCTGACGAGCCACGATCCAAACTGCTGGCTTTGCAGTCTATCAGCCTCGTGCTCAGGAGGAAAAACTTTCCTCCCCCTGGACGGGGGAGGACGAAGGTGGGGGTGGCATCCGCGAACCTTTCACCCCCATCCCAGCCTTCCCCCGTCCAGGGGGAAGGGGGTCAAACCTGCTTCCGCTGCATATTCTTGGCGCCTTGGCGGTTGGTAAACTCGGATTGGGGCTAGACGTCCGCCGTCACCAGCGTCTCCGTGGCCTGGACACCCTGGATGCCGCGAATCTGATTGATGACCAGGCGGGACAGGGCCTGCAGCGATTTGGCCTCCACCTGGACGATGGCGTCCCACCGGCCGAACACCATGATGATATCTGCCACGCCCGGGATGACCCGGATCTGCTCCACCGCGCTCGCGTCCAATCCCGGGACCAACCGCACCAGCACGTGCGCCCTGGCCATGGCCACCTCCTTCGTCCGGCTTCGCCCGGCCCCTGCCCACCTCCCCTCACCGTGCCTCCGGACGACCAGGCTGTCTACCGCTGATCCGCATCCAGCCAGCCCGGCCGGTCCTCCGGCTCCAATTTTCACAAGGGTACAAGCCTGTGCCTTTATCCCAGAGGGCCGCGCGTCCTGTCAAGGGAAAAGGCCGCGTGTCGGCCTCGCAACTTGGGCCCGGTCGGGGATCGTTTCTCTCTTCGGTTCGGTCCGGCCGCCTTGACAACCCTGAGAAGCACATGCTACACAGGGCAGGATTCTTGCTCGCCACGGGCCATTCACTCCGGATCATGAGCCATCCACTGGACTCCATCTTCCGCCCCCGAAGCGTGGCCGTCATCGGTGCGTCCAACGCGCCGGAGAAGTTCGGCTACATCATCCTGAAGAACATCCTCGAGGCGGGCTTCCGCGGGCCCGTCTATCCCGTCAATCCCAAGGCCGCCGAGATCCTGGGTCGCCCCTGCACCCCCAGCATCGCCGACCTGCCGCCCGGGGTGGACCTGGCGGTGATCATCATCCCGGCCAGGGCCGTGCCCCAGGCGGTGGCGGAGGCCGGCCAGCGGGGCATCCAGAGCGCCATCATCATCAGCGGCGGCTTCGCCGAGTCGGGCGAGGCCGGTGCGGACCTCCAGCGCGAGGTCGTGGAGGCGGCGCGGCGCTCCGGCGTGCGGATCGTCGGCCCCAATTGCCAGGGGGTGAACACCCCGCACCACGGGCTGTGCGCGTCCTGGCCCCTCCTCACAGAGCAGGGCGAGATCGCCGTCATCTCGCAGAGCGGGACGGTGGGCGCGGCGCTGATGGACTGGGCCTCCCAAGAGCATGTCGGCTGCTCCGCCTTCGTGAGCCTGGGGAACCGCTGCGACGTGGACGAGACGGACCTGATTGACTACCTTGCCCAGGACACCCACACCCGGGCCATCGCCGCCTACCTGGAAGGGATCAAGGACCTGGACCGGTTCCGCCGGGTGGTGTCCGGCTGCACGAAGCCGATCGTGATCCTGAAGTCGGGACGCACGGCGGAGGGACGGCGGGCCGCGGAATCCCACACCCGATCGCTCGCCGGCCGGGACGAGCTGTACACCGCTCTCTTCCTCCAACTCCGCATTCACCGGGCGGACTCCCTGGAGGAACTCTACGACGCCGCCAAGGCCCTGGCCTACCTGCCCAGGCCGGCCGGGCGGCGCATCCTGACGATCACCAGCTCGGGCGGATCGGGGATCCTGGCCACCGATTGGGCCGAGTGGTCTGGCCTGCAGGTCGCCCCGCTCCCCGGCCCCGTCGCCGAGGCCCTCCGGGGGCTGCTGCCGCCCCACTGCATCGTCGCCAACCCGCTGGACCTGACGGGCGACGGCACGGCCGCGCTCTACCGGAAGGTGGTGGAGGCCACGGCGCCCCACTTCGACTACCAGGTCATCATCTTCGGCGACCCCATCCTCCAGGCGGCGGACGTGGTGACCCCCGGGGCGCCGCAACTCGTGATCTTCCTGGGCGGGGCCGAGGTCGAGCGGCAGGAACGGGCACGGATGCACCAGAAGAAGGTTCCCGTTTTCCCTACGCCCGAGCGGGGTATCCGCGCCCTGGTCCGCCTGTTCGCCTTCGACGGGGTGGCCGCGTGACGAGACCACCTGCCGCCGACCGGACCCGCTGGCTGCCCGAGGCGGAGGCGCTCCACCTGCTGGCGGGCTACCGTCTCCCCGTGATCGCCCATCGTCTGGCGACGACCCCCGAGGAGGCGGCCCAGGCGGCGCGCGACCTGGGGTGCCCCGTCGCGCTGAAGGTCGTTTCCCCCGAGATCCCCCACAAGAGCGATGTCGGCGGCGTGCGCCTCAATGTCGCCACGCCGGAGGACGCGGCGGCCGCGTTCACAACCATCCTGGACCGCCTGACGCCTCACCCCTCACGCCTCACGATTCAGGGAATCCTGGTGGCCAAGATGGCTGCCCCCGGCACCGAGGTCATCGTGGGGATGGTCCGCGACCCCCAGTTCGGGCCGGCCGTGATGGTCGGCCTGGGCGGCATCTTCGTCGAGCTGTACCAGGACGTGGCCTTCCGCCTCCCGCCGCTGACTCCGGCCGAGGCCCGGGCCATGCTGGGGGAACTGAAGGCCGCCCCGCTCCTCACCGGCTACCGGGGCCGGCCGCCCTGCGACCTGGACGCCCTGGCCGCCTGTGCCTGCGCGGTGGCCCGGATGGCCGCAGAGCATCCCGAGATCCAGGAGATTGACCTGAACCCCATCATCGCCCACGAGCAAGGCTGCATGATCGTGGACGCCAAGATCCTGGTGCAGGCGTGACACCCACAGGAGGGAGGCAAGGCATGCGCGTACTCAAGCTGCTGGTCCTGGCTGGGCTGTTGATGACGCAAGGGTGCGTGGTGATGGCGGTGGGCGCGGTGGCGGCCGCGGCCGCCGGGGTGACCTACACGGTCCTGGGGACCGCCGAGAAGACGTTCAACGACGAGTACGACGTGGTGGTGGCCGCCCTCCAGAAGGCCCTGGTCAACCTGGATATCAAGACCGGCGACACCCGGAAGACCGAGGAGAACGGCAAGGTCGTCTCGACGGAGATCCAGGCCTTCGCCCGGGACCTGACCATCATCATCACCATCGAGCGGATCACCGACAAGGCCACGCGCGTGGTCGTGGATGCGTCCAAGAAATACGTCGTCAAGGATGCGGCCACGGCCGGCGAGATCCTGATCCAGACGACCAACAACCTGCCCAAGAAGTCCTAGCCCCGGTGGGAGCCATTCGGGAGGGAGGCGCGGCGATCCCGCCCCCGCTCCACTACGCGTGGATCATCGTCGGGCTGGGACACCTGAACGTCCTCTGCGCCCTGGGCTTCGCCCGGTTCGGATACACCATGATCCTGCCGGGCATGAAGGAGGGGCTGCAGCTCACCTATGCCGAGACCGGATGGCTGGCCACGGGCAATTTCGTCGGCTACCTGGTCGCCTCCCTGATCGCGGGCCTGGTGGCCTCGCGCCGGCCGCCGCGGCGCCTGATCCTCATCGCCCTCCTGTGCTTGGTGATCGGGTTGGGCGTCACCTCGCTGGCCTCTGGATTCCCGTCGGCGCTCGCCGCGCGCACCTTCACCGGGCTGGCCAGCGGCGCCGTCTACATCCCGGCCATGGCGCTTCCCACGCTCTGGTTCGCGCCCCACCGGCGCGGGCTGGGCGCCGGGATCCAGACCGGCGGATCGGGGCTGGGCCTCGTCTTGAGCGGCCTCCAGATCCCGGTGATCCTCCGGTGGTCGGGACCCGAGGGATGGCGCCACGCGTGGCTCCTCCTGGCGATCCTGGTGGGCGTGGTCTGGATCCTGATGCTGGCGCTCCTTCGCAACCGGCCGGAGGAGATTGGCCAGCACCCCTACGGGGCCAGCGGAGTCCCTCCCCCCCCTTCGGCTGGTCCGGCCCGCTGGCGCGAGGTCTTCGCGAACCCCGGCCTCTGGGTCCTGGGGGCGATCTACGCCTGCTTCGGCTTCTCCTACGTTATCTACGCCACCTTCTTCGCGGCCTACCTGGTGAAGGAGGGAGGCCTCTCGCCCGCAGCCGCGGGGCAGCTCTGGGGCCTGATCGGGATCCTGAGCATTCCCAGCGGCATCCTCTGGGGAGCCCTGGCCGACCGTATCGGGAAGCGGTTCGGCCTGGCCATCGTCTTCGGGCTGCACGCGGCCTGCTTCGCCACCTTCGCCCTGGCCCGGGGGACGACCGGCTTCCTGGCCTCCGCGATCCTCTTCGGGCTCACCGCCTGGAGCATCCCGGCCATCATGGCGGCCGCGGTCGGCGACTACGCGCGCACCTCCCTGGCGGCCGCGGCCCTCGGGTTCATCACGATCATCTTCGGCGTGGGGCAGGCCATCGGCCCGCCCATCGCCGGCGGCCTGGCCGACTGGACCCGGTCCTTCTCGGGTGCGTTTCTGCTCGCCAGCGGGGTGGCCCTGGTCGGATGCCTGGGAGCCCTGTTCCTCAGGCATCCAGCACAGACAACGCCCCGAGCCCCGGTCTCCGACAGCGATATCCGACAGCGACAGGGATTCGGATCTCGCGGTTGCCTTCGGCTTCCGTCGTCCCTGTCGGAATTCGCTGTCGCTGTCGGCGGATGGGTCAGGCGAAGGCGCGGGGGAAGAGGCGGCGGGCGTTCTCCGTGGTGATCCGGGCGATCTCCTCCGGCCTGACTCCCTTCAGGCCGGCCACCGCCTCGCACGCGACGGTCACGTTCTTCGGCTCATTCCGCGCGGCGGGATCGGGCCCGAGCACGGGGGAATCCGTCTCGAGAAGGAGGCACTCCAGGGGCAGGTGCCGGACCAGCTTCTGCTTCTGCGCCGATCGCACCACGGACGAGGGGATGGAAAAGAAGTAGCCGGCCTTGACACCCTCCAGCGCGGTCGCGGCTTTGCCGTCAAAGGCATGCAAGAGGACGTGCCGCGCGCCCCGTTCCCTCAAGAAGGCGATGGTGTGGCGCCCGGCCGAGCGCGAATGGACGTTCAAGGGGAGGTGCAGCTCGTTGGACATCGCCACGAACTTCCCCAGGTTCTCCTCCTGGACCTTCCACCCGCCTTCATCTTTCACCACCCAGTGATCTAACCCGACCTCCCCCACCGCGACCAGGCGATCGGCATGGGCCCGGATGAAGCCCACGACGGCATCCGCCGCTTCAGGGTCGAGATTCGTCGGATACAGGCCGGCGGCGGGCTTGATCAGCGGATGCCGCGCCGCGAGGGCCAGGATCTCTTGTCCCTCTTCCAGGGTCTCTCCCACGGCCACGATGCCGCACACACCGACTGCCTCGGCACGTGCCAGCACCGCCGGGAGGTCCCCGGTGA
Organism: Candidatus Methylomirabilota bacterium; assembly: GCA_016208645.1. Lineage (GTDB taxonomy): Bacteria > Methylomirabilota > Methylomirabilia > Methylomirabilales > 2-02-FULL-66-22 > 2-02-FULL-66-22. Next base: position 23,038 of record JACQXP010000241.1, read on the forward strand.
AATCCGCCGACGCCAGGTGGGCGTGGGCATCGAATAACTCCATGGCTTCCCTGCTCCTCAGCTCCCCAGCTCCCCTGCCAGCTCTTCCGCGCGCGCCACCAGACCCCGGATCTCGTCGAGGCCCTTCTGCCAGAAGGACGGGTCATGGAGATCCACGCCGAGGAGCATGAGGAGAGACGCGGGCGAATCGGAGCCCCCGGCCTCGAGCAGGCGGATGTAGCGGGACACGAAGGGGGGCCCCTCCTCCTTGTACTGCCGGTACAGTGACAGGGTGAGGAGTTGACCGAATACGTAGCTGTAACAGTAGAACCGGGTGTGGATGAAGTGCGGGATGTAGGACCACCCCCACCGGTAGCCGTCCGTCATCTCCACCGCGTCCCCGTAATACGGGCGATTCGCCCCGATCCAGGCCTCGCAGATGGCCTCGGCCGTGAGGCGCCCCTTTCCCCGTCGCTCGAAGGCCGCCTGCTCGAAGCGGGTGAGCACGTTCTGGCGGAACACCGTGGCGAAGGTATCCTCGATCTTGCCGCAGATCAGGGCGAGCTGCACCCGGGGATCCTCCTGGGTCCGGACCAGGTGGTCGAATACCAGGAATTCCGCGAACACCGACGCCGTCTCGGCCGTGGTGAGCGGCGTGTCGTAGTTGAACAGCGTCTGCTGACGCGCCAGGCAGGCGTGCAGCCCGTGTCCCAGCTCGTGCGCGACCGTCATGACGTCCCGCAGGTTGTCCGTGTAGTTGCAGAGGATGTACGGGTGCAGCGCCGGCGTGGTGGATGCGCAGAAGGCCCCGCCCCGCTTCCCCTGGCGCGTCTCCGCATCAATCCAGCGTTTCCCGAAAAACTGCTGGGCGATCTGCCCAAAGATCGGCGAGAAGGCGTCGAATGCCTCCAGGATCATGTCGCGGGCACGATCGAATGGACAGGCCGGGAGCGCATCGCCCACCGGTGCATACTGGTCGAAGAGCGACAGTCCGGGGAGGCCCAGCAGCCGGGCCTTCACGCGGAAGTATCGGTGGGCGATCCCGTAGTTCGCCTCGGTGGCGGCCATCATCTGTTCGACCGCCTGCGCGTCAATCTCATTCTCCAGGTGGCGTTCCGCCATGGGATGGGAGAAGCGGCGCAGGCGGTCCAGGGTCAGATGATCCTGGAGCAGCGTCTCGTAGATGGAGGTAAGCACCAGCTCATGCCGCGAGAGGACGTCGAACAGCGTCTCATAGGCCCGGCGCCGGACGTCCCGGTCCGCGTGGTACGTGCGCGCCAGCACCTCGCTCATGGTCAGATCCTGGAGCCGGCCGTTCGTCCGGAAGGGGAAGTGGAGGGTGGTCGTCAGCTCGGTGAACAGGCGCCCCAATGCCCGCCGCCCGGTGTTGTCCCGCTCGTTGAGGAGCCGCTCCTCCGGCTCGGAGAGTTTGTGGGGTCGCCAGCATCGCGCCTGCCGAAGGTAGTGGTGATACCCGGCCAGGGTGGGATGGCTCAGCAGACGCTGGGCGTCCCCATCAGGAAGCTCCATCCACTCCAGGTCGAAGAACAGGACGAGATTGCTGATCTCGGTCGCCGCCAGCTCGACCCGCTCCTTCAGGTCCCGGTGCTCCGGCCGCGAGGTATCGGACGCGTACAGCAGGTCCGCGTAGACGCCGACCTTCCCCAGATCGCCCTCCAGCGCCTCCAGTTCGGCGACGGCTGCCAGGAGATGCTCGGGTCCGGGTCCGCCGGCCATGCGGATCGTGTCCCGGTATCGCTGGGCAAAGGCGTGAGCCCGCGCCAGGCAGTCCGCCAGGCTGGCCTGGATGCGCGGATCATCATGGCTGGCAAACAGGTCGCCGAGGTCCCAGCGGACCCCGGAGGCGCTGAATGTCTGGACGGTCACGGTGTGCTCCTTTTCCTGCTTCCCGGAGGTGTGGCTGGCACGTGCGGAAGGCGATCCAAGGCAACGGGATGACCGAATCCGGTGGTAGCGGGCCGCACGGGCGCGGTCATTCTAGGGGGAGAGAGTCCGAAAGGCAACCGATGATCCGGCCTTCTGTTGTGGCGGCAAGGATTGCCAAGCAGAGGTCAATTACCACAGGGAAATCTCCTTGCTGAGGCAGAGTTGCTTATGGCTGAGAGACACACAGACCGAAGCCACCGAGCGTCGGAAGCGGGCGGCAGGGAATGGGGCCTTGCATAAGGAGAACAAATAGGCAACGTCCCCTCCTTCACGGGGAATGCTGTTCCGTCATCCCCCGCTCTATCGGTGCCG
>JACQXP010000242.1 GCA_016208645.1 Candidatus Methylomirabilota bacterium
GTCTTTGCTGCTTTTGTCTCCCGACTCGTTCGATCGGACGTCGCAACTCTCGGGGCCATGAGAACGGAGACCTCCTCGCTGTGCAAGAGCGATCAAACGGAACCCGGAGTATAGCAGATCCTGCGGTGGCGGGCGAGTGAAGTTCGCCGAGTAACGCCAGAGGCTTGCATGCCTGCTGACGTGGCGATTGGGAGGGGCCTCAGTGCTTCAGTGTAGTGCCGGCGGCCGGGTGGGGTGCCCTATGCCCAGAGCAGCGTGCCTCGACGGGTCCGGCGTGCTGCACCACATCTGTGGCGCCCGACCCGGCCTGTCTGCGCCCGCCTGTCGCGTCCGCGACGCAGGCAGGTGCGACCTGCCTCCCGCCCCGCCTGCCTGTGCCGGCACGGCAGACAGGGCGGAGCAGGCAGGCGCACAGGCAGAGGCCCCGGGGGTTTTCGGAAGAGCTGGAGCGAGACGGTTTCGCTACTCGGCTGCGATGATGCGTTGGCCGTGGCCATCGGGCAGGATTAAAAAGCCGTCAAAGCCGGTGTCAACAGTCCACCCTCCGGACGAAGACTGTACCAATACACCCAGAAGATTGTCAAACGCTTGTAGGTTTTCTCTTGTGGGGATAGAGTGCTCGGAAATTGGTGACCTCGTCGTCGGCTTCCCGCCTCTCCGAGGAACAACAGACGAGCAGAGGTTTCCGTCGTGGGAATGGAACACGTTATCCGCTTTTCAAGTGGGGGCTCACCGGATCTTCGCCGGGTGATGGTGCTCCTCGCGCAGCACAACTTTCCTGTCCAGGTTCGGATGGTGGACGGGGAGTTGACCTTGCCTGACGAGGCACTCCCGGAGAAGTGGAAGGAGGTCCGTCTGGGGACTCCGGCGAGCATGGTGACCCTCATGCGCCGGGGAGGGGAAATTGCCGTCGTGACCTGGGGAAATGCGGACGAGGCGATGCAGCGCGCCTGGAACGCGGTGGCCTGGGCTGTTGCGACGGCGGGAGAGGGCGAAATCATCCGCCCCGGGGGGCCGCAGCGCCCGGACGATTTCCGCGCCTCGGTACCCTTCCCGGAGGCTTTGGGGAAATAATCGGAGGGAGGCCTGAACCGCCATGCGAGACGTGAGGAGTGGGGTCACGAGGAGACGCGCCAGAAGTATCTGCGTGTATCTGCGTTTCCGCCTCTGGCGGACGGTTGCGATTGGGTCTTTCCGGTTGCTCTTGGCCTTCTCCATGGCCAATACCGCCTGGGCCGGCGGGTCGAACTACGGCATCACGCCGGGGGCCCGGCCCAAGGGCAAGATCACCGAGTGGGTGGTGCCCACGCCCAAGTTTGCACGGGACCCTGCCCCCGGCCCGGACGGGAACATATACATCGCCGTGATGAGCGGGAACAAGATCGCCCGCTTCGATACCCGTGCCAAGACGTTCAAGGAATGGGACCTCCCCGACGGGGCCAGGCCCCACGGCCTGCTGGTGGATCGTAACGGCCAGGTCTGGTACACGGGCAACGGCAACGGCACCATCGGCCACCTGGACCCCGTGACGGGCAAGGTGATCGAGCACAAGGCGCCCTCGGGTGGTGATCCCCACACGCTGGTCATGGACGACCAGGGGGTGATCTGGTTCACGGTGCAGAACGGGAACCGGATCGGCCGGCTGGATACGCGGACGGGGGTGATCACCGAGTTCCAGGCTGCGGGCCGGCCCTACGGCATCGCACTCGACAAGGCTGGCAACGTGTGGTTCTGCGAGATCGGGGGGAACAAGCTGGGGAAGCTGGACCCGAAGACGGGGAAGATCACCGAGTTGGCGCTCCCGGCCAACTCCGCCCCGCGACGGATGGCCACGGCGCCCGACGGCTCGCTGTGGGTGACCCTGGCCGGCACCGGGGAATTGGTTCGCGTGGATCCGGTGGCCGGCAAGGTGATCAAAATATATGCCCTGCCGGCCGGCCCGAGCGGCGGCCCGTACGCGGTGACCGTGGATGGGGCGGGCGTCGTC
>JACQXP010000243.1 GCA_016208645.1 Candidatus Methylomirabilota bacterium
CGGTGCGCCGGCGCCATGCCTGCGCGGACGTGCGGTCCCCGTATACTCATATCAACGGGACGCGACAGGTGTCAAGGCCAGAACGATATCCCGGCGCTCCGGGCCTCCCGGGGCCATTGCCGGCCGTCTCATTGCGGGAGGTCCGAGGTGCCCCGGAGGGGGGAGACCGGGGGTCTTCAGGCCCTCATCCAGGCCAGACGCCATCCCCGGAAGAGGAGTGCCAGCCAGGACAGGCCGTAGAGCACGAGCGCCAGCATCGTCAGGCTCCGGATGCCGAGCGCCATGGAGGTGTATTCCAGGATCCCGCCGATCAGGGCGCCGAACATGTTCGCCGCCAGGGCGCCGCTGGCCTCCATGGCCCGCCTGAAGGAGGTGGCAAAGACCATCCTGCGACGTTGATGGAATAGGCCGTCAGCGGCGGGAAGGCGTCGAGCGAGGGCGCGTCCCGTTGTCCGCCGCCAAAACAAAAACCCCCGCGACACGAGTCGCCGGGGTCCGAGAACTCGGAAGGGACGCAGGATCAGCCGCCCATCGTGGCCATGAGGTTCGAGAGGAGCAGGCGCTCCACCGGCTTTCCGCCCACGATGTGCTGGTCCATGATCTCCTCGACGTCCTTCACGCCGACCTGGCCGTACCAGATGCCCTCGGGATACACCACCACCGACGCCCCCAGGTTGCAGGGGCCCAGGCAGGTCGTGCCGTTCACGGCCACCCTCTCCCAGAGCTGGCGCTTCTCCACTTCCTCCTGGAACTTCTGGAACACGTCCCGCGATCCCTTCGACGAGCAGTCCCCCTCGGGGTGGCCGGGCGGACGTTGATTGATGCACACGAAGATGTGGTGGCGATACTTGAGCACTGAGACGGCTCCTTTCTCTGGACGCGCACGTCGTCGCCGGGGTGAGCCCGGAGGCCAGGGATGGGACGTGCTTCGGGGGGGCCGCCGTCACTCCCCGGGAAGAACCCGCCATAACACGTCGGCGGGAGAGAGGAGCCCTCCCGCCGACGAAACAAGCCGTAGGAAGCCCAGGCGCCCTACAGCCCGGAGGCCAGGGATGGGACGTGCTTCGGGGGGGCCGCCGTCACTCCCCGGGAAGAACCCGTCATAACAGGTCGGCGGGAGAGAGCATCCCTCCCGCCGACGAAACATGCCGTAGGGGGCCCGGGCGCCCTACGCCGTGAAGCTGGACCCGCAGCCGCAACTGCCCTTGGCGTTGGGGTTCTTCATGGTGAAGCCGGCCCCGGTGAGCCCGTCCACGTAGTCGAGCTCGGTCCCGCTGCGGAATGTTCTGTTATGCAGGGACTCCCACCCCCGCAGGGGCGGTCCCGGTCGTCCCAGTCCTCTGCCGGTAGTCGGCGATGGCGGCCTTCAGCACCTCCTCCGCCAGAACCGAGCAGTGGCGCTTCATCGGGGGAAGGCCCAAGGCCGCGGCGATGGTCCGGTTCTTCACCTGGGCCGCTTCCGCCAGGGTCTTCCCCTTGATAAGCTCGGTCAAGAGGGACGTGGCGGCAATGGCGCTGCCGCAGCCGAAGACCTTGGCCTTCACCTCGGCGATGCGCTCGGTCCCGTCCGGGTCGGAAACGATCTTCAGTTGGAGCTTCAGCACATCCCCGGAGGCCGGGGCCCCCACCATCCCCACGCCGTTGGCGTCGGGGAGGTTCCCGATGTTCCGGGGGCGATCGAAGTGGTCCAGAACCTGCGCGCTGTACAACATGAAGGCTCCCGCGGGCTAGTGGAGACTCCACTGGGCGGTGTTCAGATCCACCCCGGCCTGGGCCATCTCATACAGGGGGCTCATGGCCCGCAGGCGAGTCACCTGCTCGGCCAGCCGGTCGCAGACGTAGTCCACCTCTTCCTCGGTATTGCCCCGGCCAAGACCGAACCGGATGCTGGTGTGGGCCAGCGCCTCCCCGATCCCCAGGGCCTTCAGGACATAGCTTGGCTCCAGCGAGGCGGAGGTGCAGGCCGAGCCGGAAGAGACCGCCACGTCCTTCAGGGACATGAGCAGGGATTCGCCCTCCACGTACTCGAAGCTCACGTTCAGGTTGCCGG
>JACQXP010000244.1 GCA_016208645.1 Candidatus Methylomirabilota bacterium
CTCGGACCCTCTGTCTGCCCGGCTCAGCGCCATGTACCGGGCCATGCTGCACGCACAGGGACCTCAGGGCTGGTGGCCGGGCCGGACCCGCTTCGAGGTCATCATCGGGGCCATCCTGACCCAGAATACGGTATGGACGAATGTCGCGCAGGCCATCGGCAACCTCCGCCGGGCGCGCGTCCTGACGCCGGAGGCGCTGGCGGCGCTTCCCGCGCCAAAATTGGCGCGGCTGATCCGGTCCTCGGGATATTATAAGACAAAGGCTGCGCGCGTCAAACGGTTCCTCCGCTTCCTGCGGGCCGGCTACGCGCTCAACCTCTCGCGGATGTTCGCGCGACACCCCTCGGCCCTGCGGGAAGAGCTGCTGGCCGTGTCCGGAATCGGACCGGAGACGGCGGACTCCATCCTGCTGTATGCGGGAGGCGTGCCGGTCTTCGTGGTGGATGCCTATACCCGCCGCATCCTGAGTCGCCACGGCCTGATCCGGCCGGATGCCACATACGACGCGGTGCAGGCACTCTTCCTGGAGAACCTTCCCCCGGAAACCGCGCTGTACAACGAATACCATGGGCTGCTGGTAGCCGTGGGCAAGGACTTCTGCCGGCCCGTCCCCCGCTGTTCCGGGTGCCCGCTCCGACGGGACCTGGAACGGCACCGTCCGGCCACCGCCCGCCGGTTCCTGCGAATCAAGACCAGATATTGAACCGCCAAGGGCGCCAGGATCAACTCCCCATCCTCCCCAAGAAACACGAAAGCCGGGAACTGATGTCCCGGCCCCACGTCTTCCGGCACGCCCCGCGCGTTCTCGCGTTCAGTGCGTCTCGACTCGCGGGTCTCGGCTAGCGGCTCTCCCTACTCCTTCTGCCTCGACCAGAGCACGTTGTACCCATCAACGAAGGCGTTCACCGAGGCCACGATGATGTCCGGCGACGTGCCCGTCGCCACCACGCGGTTGTTCTTGGCGTCCTTCATCGTGATGGTCGTCTCCACCGAGGCATCCGTGCCGGGCGAGTTGATCTCCACCTGGAAGTCCACCAGGTCGAAGAAGAGTTTCCCCCGGCTCTCGGCCGCGGTCTTCAGGGCGTTCACCACGGCATCCACCGGGCCGACGCCCGTGGCGGCCGCGCTCACCCGCTCGCCGTCGAAGGTGATCCAGACCTTGGCCTCCGCCTTCCCCTTCATGGAGGTCGTGACCTGGAAATCCTCGACCTGCAGGATGGGCCGTTGCTCCTGGCGGGC
>JACQXP010000245.1 GCA_016208645.1 Candidatus Methylomirabilota bacterium
CCACTGCCGCCTGCTTACTGCCCGCTGCCTTCTGCCGCCTGCGGCTGGAACGGCAGCACGACCGTAAATGTGCTCCCGCGGCCCTCGCCCTCGGATTCCGCCCGGATCCGGCCGCCATGCAGCTCCACGAGGCGCCGGGTCAGGGCCAGGCCCAGCCCCGTGCCCTCGTGCTTCTGGGCCTGCGTCGTCTCAAGCTGGACGAACTCCCGGAAGAGTCGGGGCAGGTCCTCCGGTCGGATGCCGACGCCGGTGTCCGTCACCTCTATCACCAAAGAAGGCAGAAGGCAGCTGGCAGAAGGCAGCTTTTCTTCAGAAGGCAGCTGCGGCGGTTCGATGCTCTCGCCGCCTTCTGCTTTCTGCCTAGTGCCTTCTGGTCTTTGCTCGCCGCCTGCTGCTTTCTGCTTTGTGCTTTCTGCCTTCTGGTAGGCGCGCAGCGTGATGCGGCCGCCGCCGGGGGTGAACTTCACCGCGTTGGAGAGCAGGTTGAAGAGAATCTGTTTGAAGCGGACGGGGTCGGCCGGCAGGGGAGGCAGGCTGGGTTCGACCTCGGTCTCGATCACCTGTCCCTTCTTGTTGGCCAGGCCGCGGACGATGATCAGGATGTCCTCCAAGGTGGCGACGACCCGCAGCGGTTCTGGCTGGAGGGTCAGCTTGCCCGCCTCCACTTTGCTGAGATCCAGGATGTCGCTGATGAGCTGGAGCAGATGCTTGCCGCTATTGTGGATATGCCCCAGGAAGCGAGCCTGTCTCTCGGTCAGGGGCCCCACCCCCTGCCCGAGCAACAGCTCGGAGAAGCCGATGACGGCGTTCAATGGCGTCCGGAGTTCGTGGGACATGTTGGCGATGAACTCCGACTTGGCCCGGTTGAGATCCTCGAACCGCTGCCGCTGCCTGGCCTCCTCCTCCAGCCGTTTCATCTCCGTGACGTCCCGGGCGACGCGCACGCAGCCCACCGACCGGCCCCCGGCATCGTACAGAGGCGCGGTGGTGACCAGGAAGATCCCGTCGAGGTGCGCGTCCTCGGCCTCTACGGTCACCAGCTTTCCCGTGAGGTCGGTTTGCGGATGGGGGCACCCGGGCGGGGGGGCGTCGGTTCCGTGGAGGGCGGCGTGACAGCGCTGGCCCACCAGGGCCTCGGGGGTCAGGCGGAGTCGCTCCGCCAGGGCACGGTTGACGCGGACCAGGCGCTGCTCGGTGTCAATGATCGCCACCAGGTCAGGGATGGAATCGAAGGTATTCTCCCACTCGACCTTCGCGCGGGACACCCCCTCGAAGAGCCGGGCGTTGGCGATGGCCGCGGCCGCGAGGTCGGCCATGCTCTGGCAGAACCGGATCTCCTCGTCGGTGAAGGTGCAGGCCTGGTCCACGTATCCCAGGCTGACGGCCCCAATGGCCTGCTCCCGGACGAGGAGCGGAAGGATCAGCAGAGAGCGGGGGCCTCGAGGCCCGAGGTGTTCGCGGACGGGCGCCAGAAGCGGCTCCGCCAACACATCCGGGATCACGAGCGGCCGTCTCGTCTGCATCACTTCCTGGATCTCCGGGTACCGCTCCGACGATAGGTCGAGGTGGCGTAGCCAGGGATCCTCCCTCGAACAGTCATAGGCTACGCGCAGAGACCACCGACCGGCATCCATCAGGCTGATCATGGCCCGCTGGGCACCCGCGGCCCGGACCAACCGTTGCAGAAGGATCTCCAGCCGCTCGTCCAGGCTCAGCCTGGAGGCGATGGCGCGACTCATGTCGTAGAGCGCCGTCGTCTCTGTGAGCTGCCGGGCCGCCTGGGCGTAGAGCCGGGCGTTCTCGATGGCAATGGCCGCCTGGGCGGTGAAGAGGGTCAGGAGGTCACGGTCCTCCTCGGTGAAAGCCTGCTCGGTCCCCTCGCGATTGGCGGTGATCACACCGACGAGGCGATCTCGGTACAGGAGGGGCTCGGCGAGGACGGCGGTGATCCCGGCGCGCTCCAGGAACAGGGAGTGCGCGTAGGGCGAGGTGCGGTAGTCGTTCACGATGAGGCCCTGCCGCCGCTCGGCCACACTGCCTGCGACCCCTTCGCCGAGTTCCAACCGGACCTTCCCCATCCACTCCCCGAGGCCATGCCAGGCCCGGGGGATAAGGATCTGAGCCGTCTCGCCCCAAAGGTAGACCACCACCGACGAGGCCCCCACCAGCTCCGCCGTCCGCCGTGTGATGAGGCCGAGGACCACGTCCAGGTCCAACTCTCGCGTGATCTCGCCAGTGACGGCCCGGATCGCCTCGAGTTCGAGGGCGCGTTCGAAGAGCGCCTCCTCCGCGCGCTTACGCTCAGTGACATCCTGGATAAGCCCGTCGTAGGACAGCAGCGCCCCCTGGGCATCGGAATGCGGGACCGGGGTATTTCTGACCCAGCGCCTCACGCCGTCCTTCCGAATAATCCGATGCTCGATGGGCTCTGCATCTTCACCCGCAAGGACTCGTCTCGCCTGCTCCAGGACGGCCTCCCGATCCCGCTCATCCACCATCCGGAGCCATAGGTAAGGGTCAGCGGCGAAATCCTGGCTTGTATATCCTGTCACCGCGACGCAAGCCGGTCCATGCGTCGTCTGGATGGCGCGTCCCCCCTCAACACGCACCGCATAAATGTAATCGGTCACCGCGCCGGTGATGCGCCGGTATCGCTCCTCGCTTTCCCGTAGGGCCTCTTCTGCCCGCCGTTTCTCGTCGCGAGCGCGCTCCTGTTCCAATGCGTGCGTTATCGCCAGCCCCAGGCGCGCCAACCGGTCTTTGAGCAGATAGTCAGCCGCGCCCCGCTTGATGCACTCCACCGCCATTTCTTCGCCAATGCTACCGGTGACAACGATGAACGGAATATCCAGCCCACGCTCCTGCAGCAGGCGCAGCGCGCGGAGCGCGTCGAACTGCGGCAGGCTGTAGTCGGCGAGAATGATGTCGAGCCCCGGGTCCAGGCAGGCCTGTCTGCCGTCGCCCCTGTCTGCCGCCTGCCTGTCGCCGAGCGACGGCAGACAGGTCCCGGGACAGGCAGGCGGCGACAGGCAGGCCAGATAATCCGCCTCGGTCTCCACCCGTTGCCAGTCTGGGTCAAAACCAGCCCGGCGCAGCTCATGCACCATCAGCTCGGCGTCCGCTGGGACGTCTTCCAAAATGAGCACGCGCAAGGGAGTAGCCATGATGCCTTCCTTCAATTGCAGATTTCACATTGCAGATTGCATTTTAGATTTTCGATTTGCAATTTGCGATTTCCGAACTCAGATCGAAAATCGGCAATCAAAAATCGCAAATCGGCGATGCTCAATCTGCAATCTCAAATGGTCGTTGGTGGTTGGTTGAGCAGCAACCAGTAGAGCCCCATTTGCCGCACGGA
>JACQXP010000246.1 GCA_016208645.1 Candidatus Methylomirabilota bacterium
CGCGGCCACGGGAACGGTGGGGCTCCGGATACCGGCCGGCGCCGTGGCGCGGGCCCTGCTCGCGGCCTTCGCCGGACCCGTCATCGGGACCAGCGCCAACAAGACCGGCGCGGCCGATCCCGCCGACGCCAAGACGGTCCAGAAAGCCATCGGCGGCCAGATCGATCTCGTCCTGGACGGGGGCCGCGTGACCTTGGGCGTCCCGTCCACGGTGATTGACTGCACGGCTGAACCAGCCAGAATTCTCCGCGAAGGCGCCATCTCCCGGGCCGCCCTCCAGGCAAAGATCGCCCTGGCGTAAGCCGGCCGGCCGCACTATCGCATCGGCCGGCCCGGGCCCATTTTCGCCCGTCCTCCTCGCAGATAATCCTTGATAGGCCGAAAACCGCCGTGTTACACTGCATTTACCGCTCCGCAGCGGCAGGAGCAATGGTGTGCGTATCGAAGGCATCCTGGAGAAAGTCCACGACTACAATCCCCAGGCGGATGTCGATCCCGTAATGCGGTCGTACGTTTTCGCCGCCAAGGCCCACAAGGGCCAGGAACGCATCTCCGGCGAGCCCTACCTGTCCCACCCCCTGCAAGTTGCCGCGATCCTCACCGATCTCCGCATGGACGTCGCCACCGTGGCGGCCGGGCTGCTCCACGACGCGGTGGAGGACACCCACGCCACCCTGAAGGAAATCCAGGAGCACTTCGGCGCCGAGATCGCCGCCCTGGTGGACGGCGTCACCAAGCTGTCCCGGATCCCCTTCAGCACCCGGGAGGAGGCCCAGGCGGAGAACATCCGCAAGATGGTCCTGGCCATGTCCAAGGACATCCGGGTGATCCTGGTCAAGCTGGCGGACCGGCTGCACAACATGCGCACCCTGGACCCCCTGCCCGAGGCCAAGCGCCATCTCATCGCCCGGGAGACCCTGGACATCTACGCCCCGCTGGCCCACCGGTTGGGGATCTACTGGATCAAGGCGGAGTTGGAGGACCTGGCCCTGCGATCCCTGGACCCGGAGGCCTATCGGGACCTCGCGGCGCAGATCGCACGCAAGCGGCAGGAGCGGGAGGGGGACCTCAACGAGGTCATGTCCCTCCTGGAGCAAAAGCTGGCCGAGGTGGACATCCAGGCCCAGATCACCGGCCGGCCCAAGCATTTCTACAGCATCTACAAGAAGATGCGCGACCAGAAGAAGGAGTTCGACGAGATCTACGACCTGACGGCCGTCCGCGTGATCACCGACTCCGTCAAGGATTGCTACGGCACCCTGGGGGTCATCCACACCCTGTGGAAGCCGATCTCGCAACGCTTCAAGGACTTCATCGCGGTGCCCAAGAGCAACGGGTACCAGTCCCTGCACACCACGGTCATCGGCCCCAAGGGCGATCCCGTGGAGATCCAGATCCGCACCTGGGAGATGCACCGGGTGGCGGAGGAGGGGATCGCCGCCCACTGGAAGTACAAGGAGGGGCGCACCAGCCTCGACCCCGCGGACGAAAGCTTCATCTGGCTCCGGCAGATGATGGAATGGCAGCGGGAGCTGAAGGACTCCAAGGAATTCCTGAACACCCTCAAGATAGATCTCTTCCCCGACGAGGTCTACGTGTTCACCCCCCGGGGAGACGTCAAGCCATTTCCGAAGGGCGCCACGCCCGTAGACTTCGCCTTCGCCGTCCACACCGACGTCGGCCTCCGCTGCGTGGGCGCCAAGGTCAACGGGCGCCTGGTCCCCCTGCGGACCGAGCTGCAGAACGGCGATATCGTCGAGATCCTGACCTCCCCGAGCCATACGCCCAGCCGGGACTGGTTGAAGATCGTCAAGACCCCGCGGGCCCGGGGCAAGATCCGCCAATGGATCAAGAACGAGGAGCGCACGCGCAGCATCAGCCTGGGCCGCGACATGCTGGAGAAGGAGATTCGCCGCCTGGGCAAGAGCCCGAGCCAGCTTCTCAAACCGGAGGCCCTGTCGCCCATCCTGGGGCGCTATGGCCTCGGGAGCGAGGACGAGTTCTTCGCGGCCGTCGGCTACGGTAAGGTGTCGCCCCGGCAGGCGGTGGTGCGGCTGCTGCCGCCGGAGGAGCTGCAGGCCCTCACCGAGGCGGAGGAGGCGCGGGAGAAGAAGACCGAACGGAAGCCGGCGCGCGCGCGCCCCACCGAGGAGGGGGTGCGCATCCGCGGGATTGACGACATCCTGGTCCGCTTCTCGAAGTGCTGCAGCCCGGTGCCCGGCGACGAGATCATCGGTTTCATCACCCGGGGCCGCGGGGTCTCCATTCACACGGCGGATTGCTCCAACGCGGTGAGCCTGATGGCGGACCCGGAACGGCAGATCGCCGTGAACTGGGACGGCCAGCGGAAGGGATCCCACCAGGTGAAGATTCGGGTGCAGATCGGGAAGGATCGTCCCGGCATCCTGGCGGAGATCAGCACCGCCATTTCCGGGACGAACACCAACATCGCGCAGGCCGAGATCCGGGTGACGGAGGAGCGGACGGGCCTGAACACCTTCGTCCTGGAGGTGAACGACCTCCGTCAGCTCCAGGCGGCGATGCAGGCGATCCAGAAGGTGGACGGAGTGGTGGGGGTGGAGCGGGTGAAGTCGCTCTAATCCCCTGACGCCTCACGTTTTACGCCTCACGAGGCGACCCGTCAGGCGTGAGGGGTGAGGCGTAAGGGGGTCAGGCGGCCTTCCGAACCTTGCCGGAACGCAAGCAGCGGGTGCAGACGTGGATGTGCCGGGCCGCCCCGTTGATCATGGCGCGGACCCGCTGGATGTTGGGGTAGCGCTTCTTGGCGGAGACGTTGTGGGCGTGGCTCACCTGGGCACCGAACTGTGGGCCCTTGCCGCAGATCTCACATCGCGTGGCAGGCATCAGGACGCTCTCCCTTCGTATGCCGCTTGCAGTGGGGCACCCGGTCTGGACGCCGTAGGTAGAATTTCGAATCTCGGATTTCGGATTTCGGATTTTCAAATTCGACATCCGAATTTCGGAATCCGCAATCAAAATGACGGCGCCAAACTATACTGAATTGACCCCGCCAAGGCAAGCCCTTTCTCCCCCCCGGGTCCCCACCCGGGCGACGCTCGCGACCCCCGTGCGTTTCCTGAAGGGAATCGGGCCGTCCCGATCCGGATGCCTGGAACGCCTGGGAGTCCGGACGGTCCGGGACGCGTTGCTCCTCACCCCGCGGCGCTACGAGGACCGTCGGGCCCTGCTGCCCATCGGTCGCCTCCGCCTGGGAGAGTTCCAGACGGTGGCCGGCCGGGTGAAGGCGATCGGCCTGGGCCGAACGCGACGGGGCGTCCCGTATTGCGAGGTGATGCTGGAAGACGGAACCGGGACGCTCCTGGCCCGCTGGTACCGGCAGCCCTACCTCACCCGGACGTTCCGGCGGGGGCAGCGGGTCATCCTGGCAGGGCGGGTGAGCCCGTATCCTCCCCGGGAGATGGTGAACCCCGAGCACGAGATCGAGGAGGGGTCGGATGCCCGGTACCACACGGGGCGGATCGTTCCATTCTATCCCCTGACCGCGGGGCTCAGCCAGCGCTTCCTCCGGCGATGGCTGGCCGACCTGTCCCGAGAGCACGCCCCCGGCATCCCCGATCCCTTGCCCCCGGCGGTGCAGGAGCGGCACCGGCTGCTGCGGCTTGCCCAGGCGGTGCAGAGCCTGCACCTCCCCGGCGAGATGACAGAGGCCTCGGCCGCCCGCCGCCGGCTGGCCTTCGACGAGTTCTTCCTGTTCAGCCTGGCGATCCTGCGCCAGCGGGCCGTCCGGACCGCGGAGGCGGGGATCGCCTTCCGTGTGCCGAATGCGCTGGCCGAGCGGGCACGGGCGCTCCTGCCCTTCACGCTCACTCCCGCACAGGTGCGGGCCCTGGAGGCCATCTGGAATGACATGGCCCAGGCCAGGCCGATGCAGCGCCTCCTCCAGGGGGACGTGGGATGCGGGAAGACAATCGTGGCCGTCCTGGCCGCCCTCACCGCGATCGGCAGCGGCTACCAGGCGGCGATCATGGTACCCACGGAGATCCTGGCCGCCCAGCACGCGGAGCGGGCCCGGGTGCTGGTCGAACCCCTGGGCGTTCCGGTGGTGCACCTGGCCGGCGGGACGACCGAATCCCTGCGGCGTCAGGCACTGGAGCTTTTGGCAGGAGAGTCCCCGTGTCTCGCCGTGGGGACCCACGCCCTCTTGCAGCCCGATGTCGTCTTCGGGCGCCTGGGGTTCGTGGTGGTGGACGAGCAGCACCGGTTCGGCGTGCTGCAGCGGGCCGGCCTCCAGAAGAAGGCCGTACACCCGGACGTGCTGGTCATGACGGCCACGCCCATCCCGCGCAGCCTGGCCCTGGTGCTCTACGGGGACCTGGACCTCTGTGTGATAGACGAGCTGCCGCCGGGACGCCGGCCGGTCTCGACCCTCTGGGTGGAGGAGGCGGAGCGTTCCCGCATCCAGGCGGAACTCCGCACGCGCCTCGCCCGGGGCGAGCGGGCGTACGTGGTCTGCCCGGTAGTGGAGGAATCGGCTGCGGAACTGAAGGCGGCCGTCCAGACGGCCGAGGCCTACCGGCGGGGCCCGCTGGGCGGATTCGGGGTGGGCCTGGTTCACGGCCGGTTGCCGGCTGCGGAGAAGGCCGCGATGATCGCCGCCTTTCGCGGGGGGCAGACCCGCCTCCTGGTCGCCACCACCGTGGTCGAGGTGGGGATGGACGTGCCCGAGGCCACCGCCATGGTGATCGAGCACGCCGATCGTCTGGGGCTGGCGCAACTGCATCAGCTCCGCGGACGGGTGGGACGAGCGGACCAGTCTGCGATCTGCTTCGTGGTTGCCGATCCCCAGGAGATCACCGAAGAGGCCAGGGCGCGGCTGGAGGCCCTGGTGCGTTAATCCGATGGGTTCGCCCACGGCGGATCTCAGCCTGCTCGAGACGGCCCGGGCCGAGGCGACGGCAGCCCTGGCGGAGGCGCCGGCGCTGGAGAGAGAATGGGCGGGGGTCCGGAGGGCGATGGAGGAGCGCTGGGCCTCACGCCTCGGCCTGGCGCACGTTGGATAACGGCAATTGGGCGACTTGGCAACTGGGCGATTGGGCTCGTACCCAGTTGCCTAATTGCCAAATTGCCTAAGTGCCCAGTCTCCGGTTCTTCAAGATGAGGATCAGCGCAGGTGAGCATCGCGGGCGGCGGCTGCAGAGCCCCAGGGGCAGCCGGACGCGGCCGACCTCCGATCTCTTGCGGCAGGCGCTCTTCAACGTCCTGGGAGCCCGCATTCAGGGGGCCCGGGTGCTCGACCTTTTCGCCGGGACAGGGGCCGTCGGCCTGGAGGCGCTGAGCCGAGGCGCTGCGAGCGCCACATTCGTCGAGGCGGATCGCCGCGCCGTGGCGAGCCTCCGGGCGAACCTGGCAGCCCTGAAACTCACGGGGCGCGCCCGGGTCCTCGCCGGAGACGCCCTCCAGGCTCCCGCGCGGTTGCAGGCGGCCGGGGAAACGTTCGACTGCATCTTCCTGGACCCCCCCTATGCGGGGGACCTGGCACTCCGCTGCATCGAAACACTTGCCGACGGACGCCTTTTGAGCGACAATGGCGCGCTCGTAGCCCAGGCCTTTCACAAGATCGTCCTGCCGGACCGGGCCGGCGTCCTTCGACGGGCCTGGCGACGGCGCTACGGAGAGAGCAGCCTGACCCTCTACACGAAGGAGGCGGAATGCGGATAACCGCCGTATACCCCGGGACATTCGACCCCTTCACCAATGGGCACATTGACCTGGTCCGGCGGGCCCTCCGGATCTTCCCTCGTCTGATCGTGGCCGTCGCCCGCAACCCGCAGAAGGGCCCGCTCTTCACCCTGGAGGAACGGCTGGACATCATCCGGGAAGCCATCGGCGGTCTCGCGGGGGTGGAACTGGACACCTTCGACGCCCTGACCGTGGATTACGTCCGGAAGAAGGGGGCCCAGGTCATCCTGCGGGGAATCCGCGCGGTCTCCGATTTCGAGTCGGAGTTCGCCATGGCCCTCATGAACCGGAAGATCAGCGAGGAGGTCGAGACGGTCTTCCTGATGCCGAGTCAGGCGTTCACATACTTGAGTTCACGGCTGGTGAAGGAGGTCGCCCTGCTGGGGGGCAACGTGGACGATCTGGTCCCCCCCCTCGCGTCCAAGCTGCTCAAGGAGCGCGCCAGCCAAACCCTCTCGTCCGGAAGGAGCAGTCTATGAGTGTCTCGCAGCGCGCCCGGAATCTCGTTCCCTCAGCGACCCTGGCCATCTCCGCCACCGCCCGGCGGATGCGTGCCGAGGGGATTGATGTGGTCGGCTTCGGCTCGGGCGAGCCGGACTTCGACACCCCCGACCACATCAAGGAGGCGGCCATCCAGGCCATCCGCGAAGGCTTCACCAAGTACACCGCCTCCGGCGGCATCGACGAACTGAAGGACGCCGTGGTGGCCAAGCTGAAGCGGGACAACGGCCTCACCTACGGGCGGGACCAGATCCTCATCTCTTGCGGGGGAAAGCATTCCCTCTACAACGTCTTCCAGGCGCTCTTGGAACCGGGCGACGACGTCATCATCCCTGCGCCGTATTGGGTCAGTTTTCCTGAACAGGTCAAGTTGTGCGATGCCAAGCCGGTCTTCGTCCAGACGTCCGAGCGCCAGGGATTCCGCCTGCACCGGACCCTGGTGGAGCCGCTGGTGACGCCTCGGACAAAGATCCTGGTCCTGAACTCCCCCTGCAATCCCACCGGGGCGGCGCTCACCAAGGAGGAGCTCTCGGGCCTGGCGGCCCTGGCGGTGGAGCGGGGATTCTGGCTCCTCTCGGACGAGACCTACGAATCCCTGACCTACGACGGGCACCAGCACGTGAGCATTGCCTCGTTCGGCGATCAGGTGTACGACCGGACGATCCTGGTGAATTCGCTGTCCAAGGCCTATGCCATGACCGGCTGGCGCGTCGGCTATACCGCGTGTCTCAAGGAGATCATCAAGGCCATGGACGGTCTCCAGAGCCAGATGACCTCCAACCCTACCTCCATCGCGCAGCGCGCGGCGGTGGCGGCCCTGACCGGGCCCCAGGAGCCAACCTTTCGCATGCGGGAGGAGTTCGATCGCCGGCGCCGCTACATCGTCGAGCGGCTCAACGCCATGCCGGGGGTGAGTTGTCTCAGCCCGCAGGGAGCGTTCTATGTCTTCCCCAACGTCTCGGGGACGTACGGCAAGCGTCACGGGGAGACGGCCGTCACGAACTCCACCAACTTCTCCGCCTATCTGCTCAGCGCGGCGCGGATCGCCGTGGTCCCCGGGGTGGAGTTCGGCAGCGACGCCCACATCCGGATCTCTTACGCGACCTCGATGGCCAACATCGAGAAGGGGATGGATCGGATGGCGGAGGCCATCCGGCAGCTCCGGTGACCGTGCTGCGAACCCAACGCATTTGCCCCCTCCCGTACCCTCCCTCTCGTTGGGGGGAGGGCAGGTGGGGGGGGAGAAGGAGGGAGAACCCATGAGACGAATCGCCCGGCTGACCAGCCTCGTCGCCCTCACGCTCCTCTTCCTGGGAACGGCTCCAGCCATGGCCCAGAGCACCTTCATCTTCGGGGCCCAGGGGGAACCGGTGGATCTCGATCCGGCCATCATCACCGATGGCATCTCCTCCCGGATCACCCGGCAGATCTACGAGGGCCTCACAAAGTACAAGGGAGCCACGACCGAGGTGGTCCCCGCGCTGGCCGAGAAATGGACGGTCAGTGCCGACGGGACGGCCTGGACCTTCACCCTGCGGCGGAACGTGAAGTTCCACGACGGGACGCCCTTCGATGCCGCGGCCGTGGTCTGGAACTTCGAGCGCTGGCGCTTCACCAAGCACCCGCAGCATGAGAACCAGCTCAAGGCGGGCAAGACCTTCGAATACTACGAGGCCCAGTTCGGCGGGTTCGACGACAAGAGCCTCATCACCAAGGTGGAGGCCGTCAACCCGACCACGGTCCGGATCACCCTCAAGGCGCCCCAGGGCCCGTTCCTGGCCAACCTGGCGATGTTCGTCTTCGACATGGTCAGCCCCAAGGCGGCGGAGAAGTGGGGGACGGCCTTATCGAAGAACCCCGTGGGGACCGGCCCGTTCAAGTTCGTCGAATGGAAGGTGGGCCAGGAGGTGATCCTGGAGGCCAACAAGGACTACTGGGACAAGGCCACCGCGGCCAAGGTCCAGCGGGTGATTGTCCGCAACATCAAGGACAGTTCGCAGCGCCTGGCCGCCCTGAAGGCGGGGGAGATCCATGGGATGGAGGGCGTGAACCCGGACGACGTGAAGGTGGTGCGGGCCGACCCGAACCTCCAGATCATCCTGCGGCCGACCAACACCACGGGGTACGTGGCCTTCAACTACAAGGTGAAGGAGTTCCAGAACAAGCGAGTCCGGCAGGCCATCGCCCAGGCCATCAACAAGAAGGGGATCGTGGACGCCCTGTACGGCGGAACCGGGATGGCGGCGAACCAGTTCCAGCCCCCGCCGCTCTGGGGCCACAACAAGGACTTGAAGGACTTCGAGTTCAACCCCCAGCGATCCCGCGACCTCTTGAAGGAGGCCGGGTTTGCTCAGGGGCTCAAGGACATCACCTGGGAGGATGGCCGGAAGGAGCCGCTCCAGTTCTGGTACATGCCGGTCTCCCGACCGTACTATCCGAACCCGAAGGAGATCGCCGAGGCCATGGCCGCCGACCTGGCCAAGGCGGGGATCACGGTGCAGCTCCAGACCACCGACTGGGCCGTCTATCTCGACAAGCGGAAGAACGGCCAGCTCCCCCTCTACATGCTGGGGTGGACCGGGGACAACGGTGACCCGGACAACTTCGTCTGCTACTTCTTCTGCAATCCCGGCGCCTCGCGGGAAGGCTTCTACGCCAACCAGCAGTTGGCGGAGGTTCTCCTCCAGGGACAGAAGCTGACGGACCAACCGAAGCGGGCCGAGCTGTACCGGCGGGCCGAGCAGATGATCCACGACGACGTGGCCCGGATCTTCATCGCCAACAACCAGCCGCCCCTCGCCTTCCAGAAGAAGGTGAAGGGCTACGTCGCGAATCCCACCAGCAGCGAATACTTCAATACCGTGTCTCTCCAGTAGGAGCGTTCCGGGAGGACGGGGGCGACGTGGGTGCCTATGCCATCAAGCGGTTTCTCACGATCGTCCCCGTCCTCATCGGGATCTCCCTCATCGTCTTCAGCTTTATCCACCTGATCCCCGGCGACCCCGCCGTGGCCATGCTGGGGGAGCGCGCCACTCCCCAGCGCGTGGCGGAAGTGCGGGCACAGCTCGGCCTCGACCATCCGCTGTATACCCAGTATCTCATCTACGTCGGCAAGATCCTGCGGGGTGACCTGGGCGCCTCGATCCTGCGCGGGGACCCGGTCCTCCGGGACCTCGTCCGGCGTTTTCCGGCCACGGTGGAGCTGGCGCTCTCCGCCATCCTGATCGCCATCCTGGTTGGCATCCCGATGGGGATCATCGCCGCCGTCTGGCGAAACTCTGTGTTCGATGGCGTCTCCCGGTTGGTCGCCCTGACCGGGGTCTCCATGCCGATCTTCTGGCTCGGCCTCATGCTGGCCTGGTTTTTCGGTGTCGTGCTCCGCTGGCTGCCCACCGGCTTCCGCCTCGGGACGGATGTGACCCTGGCCTCGGTGACCAACTTCTACATCCTGGACAGCCTGCTGACCAAGAACCCCCAGGCGCTGGCGTCGAGCCTCCGCCACCTGATCCTGCCCGCCGTGGCCCTGTCAACCATTCCCATGGCGGTCATCGCGCGGATGACGCGGGCCAGCCTCCTGGAGGTCCTCTCGCAGGAGTACATCCGGACCGCGGAGGCCAAGGGGCTCCACCAAGGGGCGGTGATCCTGCGGCACGCCATGCGCAACGCCCTGCTCCCCGTCATGACCGTCACCGGGCTCCAGGTCGGCCGCCTGTTGGCCGGGGCCATCCTGACCGAAACGATCTTCTCCTGGCCGGGCATCGGCCTCTGGATCTACGAGTCCATTCAGGCGCGGGACTATCCCATCGTGCAGGGGGCAACGTTGTTCATCGCCACGATCTTCGTCATGGTGAACCTCCTCACGGACGTGCTCTATGCCGCAGTCGATCCCCGCATCAAGTACGATTGAGCTGCCGGTCGCGGCCCGCAGTGAGCCGAGAGGCCGGAGTCCCCTGGAGGCGGCCGTGCACCGGCTGCTGGCCAACCGGGTCGCCAGGGGCGGGCTGGCCATCATCGCGCTCTTCACGCTGATGGCGGTGCTGAGCCCCGTGTTCCTTCCGTACAATCCCACGGTGGATGCGGACCTGCTTGCGCGGCTGAAGCCCCCGACGTGGACCCACCCCTTCGGGACCGATGCGCTGGGACGGGACATCCTGATGCGGATCCTTCACGGGGCCCGGGTCTCCCTCGGCCTGGGGGTAGGGTCGGTCGTCCTGGCTGCCCTGGTGGGATCGTTCCTGGGCCTCCTGGCAGGATACGTGGGGCACCGGACGGACCTGTGCCTGATGTTTTGCATGGACATCCTCCTGGCCTTCCCCGCGACGCTCCTGGCCATCGCCATCGTGGCGATGATCGGCCCGGGACTCCGAAACTCGCTGATTGCCATCAGCGTGGTCTCGATCCCGTTCTATGCGCGGATCACCCGCGGCGAGGTCCTGGCCCTGAAGGAGCGGGAGTTCGTCACGGCCGCCCGGGGGCTCGGCGGCAGCGCGCGGCGCATTCTGCTCTGGCACATCTTCCCGAACACGCTTCCCCCCCTCACCGTCCAGACCACGCTGGCCGTGGCCTTCGCCATCCTGGAGGCGGCGGCGCTGGGGTTCCTGGGCCTCGGGGCGCAGCCGCCGATCCCCGAGTGGGGCGCCATGCTGGCGGACAGCTACAAGTTCTTCACCAGCGGCGCGTGGTGGGCCTTCTTCTTTCCCGGCGCGGCCATCATGCTCTCGGTCCTCGGCTTCAACCTGGTGGGGGACGCCCTGCGGGACGCCCTGGACCCGAGGCTGCGAACCTGACCACTTCCCCCCTCACCCGTTCCTCTCCCCCCACCCAACGGGTACCCGGGGAGAGGTGGAGGTGAGGAGGGTGCGGTGAAGCGTTCGGTATAGGAGGTATCGCCATGAGGGGAAGAAAGCCCCTTGCAGCGTTCGCGATCCTGGGACTGATTTTTGCCGCGTCGCCGTCGGCGGCCCAGGAGCAGGTCTTCCGCATCAATAACATGGTGGAGCCGGAGAGCCTGGACCCGGGCGTGGTCACCGGTGTGCCGGAGCACCGCATCCTGAGCAATCTCTTCGAGGGGCTGACCACCACGGACCCGAAGGACCTGTCGCCGAGGCCGGGGATGGCCGCCTCCTGGTCCGTGTCCAAGGACGGTCTCGTCTACACCTTCAAGCTGCGGAACGCGCGCTGGACGGATGGCAAACCGGTGACGGCCCACGACTTCGTGTATGCGTGGGAGCGAGTCCTGAATCCGAAGTCGGGGGCGAAATACGCCCAGCAGCTCTTCTATCTGAAAAACGGGGAGGACTACAACAGGGGGCGGATCACGGATTTCTCCCAGGTGGGGGTGAAGGCATTGGATGATCAGACATTGCGGGCCACCCTGCGCTGTCCGACCGCCTACTTCCTGGACCTCACCAGCTTCTACACGTTGTATCCCATTCCCCGCTGGGCCATCGAAGCCCACGGGAAGGACTGGGTCAAGCCCGGCAAGATCGTGACCAACGGCCCGTTCCGCCTGGCAAGCTGGGTGCCGCAGAAGGAGCTCATCCTTGAAAAGAGCCCCCAGCACTGGGACGCGGCAAGGGTCAAACTTCAGAAAGTCGTCTTCATGCCCACGGAGGACGTTAACACTGCCTATAAGCAGTTTCTCGCGGGGGAAAGCGACTGGGTTCCCCAGGTTCCACCTGCGCAGATTGATGCCGCGCGAAGCCGCCCCGAGTTCTATGTGACGCCGTACCTCGGGACCTACTACTTCCGGTTCAACGTCACGAAGCCGCCCACCAACGACGTCCGCGTGCGCAAGGCCTTGAGCCTGGCCGTGGACCGGGAATCGCTCACGAAGTTCGTGACCAAGGCCGGCGAGATCCCGACCAGCACCTTCGTGCCGGCCGGCATGCGGGGCTACGAGGGAGTCAGGGGGCTCGGCTTCGACGTGGCGGCCGCAAGGAAACTCCTGGCGGAGGCGGGCTATCCCGAGGGCAAGGGGTTCCCCAGGCTCGAACTCCTGTACAACACCAACGAACTGCACCGGGTCGTAACGCAGGCCGTGCAGCAGATGTGGAAGGATCACCTGGGCATCCAGGTGGACCTGGTCAACGTGGAATGGAAGGTGTACCTCAGCCGGCAGAGCGGCATGGACTACCAGCTCTCCCGGGCGGGGTGGATCGGCGACTACGTGGACCCCAACACCTTCCTGGACATGTGGGTGACCGGCGGCGGCAATAACCAAACCGGCTGGTCGAACAAGCGATATGACGACCTGATCACCCGGGCCGCCTGCAAGATCGTCAATGTGAAGGACCGGATGCGGGCGTTGCAGGAGGCAGAACAGATCCTGGTGGCGGAGGAGGCGCCCATCATGCCCCTCTTCACCTACGTCAACAAGGGGATGCTGAGCCGCCGCGTGAAGGGGTGGTCCCCCAACATCCTCGACCAGCATCCGCTCAAGTACGTCAACCTGGAGCGGTGACGCCACCGTGCTCGGCTACATCCTCCGCCGGCTGGCGGGGTTCCTGCCCGTCCTGTTCGTCATTGTCTCCCTGTCGTTCTTCATGATGCGCCTGGCGCCGGGTGGGCCGTTCGACCAGGAGCGCGCCCTCCCGGAGCAGGTGCGGGCCAACATCGAGGCCCGCTACCATCTGGACGAGCCCCTCTGGCGCCAGTACCTCCGCTACCTCGGTGAGGTGGCGCAGGGGGACTTGGGCCCGTCGTTTCGCTACCCCGACCGGTCCGTCAACGAACTGCTGGGGCTCGGCTTCCCCGTCTCACTGACACTGGGCCTCTGCGCCCTGACCGTGGCCCTGGCGCTGGGGGGAACGGCGGGCATCCTGGCTGGCCTGCGACGGAATTCCGTCCTCGACTACCTCACCATGTCGGTTGCCCTCGGCGGTGTCTCGGTCCCCAACTTCGTCCTCGGCCCGATCCTGATGCTGGTCTTTGCCCTGGGGCTCCACTGGCTCCCCGTAGCGGGGTGGGGAACCTGGCGGCACCTCATCCTGCCGTCGGTGACCCTGGGGACGTTCTATGCGGCGTATGTCGCGAGGCTCACCCGGGCCGGCATGTTGGAGGTGATCGGCCAGGACTTCATCCGAACCGCCCGCGCCAAGGGTCTCCGCGAAGCGACGGTGGTCCTGCGGCATGCGCTGCCCGGCGCGATCCTGCCGGTGATCACGTACCTGGGTCCCGCCTCGGCCGCCATTCTCACGGGCTCGGTGGTCGTGGAGACGATCTTCAGCATTCCCGGGATCGGCCGCTATTTCGTGGGCGGCGCCCTGAACCGCGACTACACCATGGTCCTGGGGACGGTGGTCTTCTTCAGCGTCCTCTTGCTGTTCTTCAACCTGATCGTGGACATCCTGTACGCCTACCTGGACCCGCGGGTGCAAGTGCGGTGAAGAGCCAAGAGCCGAGAGACGAGAGCCGAGAGGGGATGAGGCGGGGGCAGGCGACGTCGGGAGCAGCCCCCTTGCAGGGGACCCACGACATTCCGCATTCCGCATTCCGCAATCCGCAATCGAGACGGTCGGGGGCCTCGCCGTGGCAGGATGCCTTCCGGCGGTTGCGCCGGAACGGCCCGGCCATGCTCGGCCTGGGAATCCTCACGGCCTTCGTCCTGGCGGCGGTTCTGGCCCCCTGGATCGCGCCGTACCCGTTCGACAGGACGAACCTGCGCTACGGAGCCAGGCCGCCCAGCCCGACCCACCTCCTGGGAACGGATGAGCTGGGGCGGGACCTGTTCACGCGGATCCTCTACGGGGCGCGCATCTCCTTCGCGGTCGGCATCCTGGCCACCCTGGTGAGCCTGACCATCGGCGTGGCCTACGGCTCCATCGCAGGATCGGCGGGCGGTCGGGCGGACCACTTGATGATGCGGGTGGTGGACATCCTCTACGGGCTCCCCTTCATGTTCTTTGTCATCATTCTCATGGTGATCTTCGGGCGAAACATCCTGAACCTGTTCGTGGCCCTGGGGGCGGTCCAATGGCTGACCATGGCCCGGATCGTGCGAGGGCAGGTCCTCAGCCTGAAGGCCCGCGAGTTCGTCCTCTCGGCCCTGGCCATTGGGGTCTCGCCGGCGCGCCTGCTCGTACGCCACGTGCTTCCCAACGCCCTGGGACCGATCGTCGTCTACGCCACCCTCACGGTGCCGGCCGTCATGCTCGAGGAAGCGTTCCTGAGCTTCCTGGGCCTGGGCGTTCAGCCCCCCATGGCGAGTTGGGGATCGTTGGCCTCCGAGGGGTCGGCGGCGATGGAGAGCTACCCGTGGCTGATCCTGTTCCCGGGCCTGGCCCTGACCGTGACCTTGCTTGCGTTGAATTTCCTCGGAGACGGCCTCCGGGACGCCCTGGATCCCCAGATGACCGCGGCCCGATGAGGAAGCCAGCAAGGGCAATAACGGCGCATTATTGGGCTTGAAGTGTTCTGGCGGCGATGTTAGACTCATCCGCGTCCTCCCACCCAGCAGTTCACGAAGGGCCATCCATGACCAGCAGCCACGCAAGCGGCAACGAGGTCCTGCTGAAGATCGAGGGGCTGCAGACCCACTTCTCCACCGAGGCGGGGACGGTGCGGGCAGTGGACGGCGTGAGCCTCGCGGTCCGCAAGGGCGAGACCCTGGGCATCGTGGGGGAGTCAGGCTGCGGCAAGAGCGTCACGGCGCTCTCCATCCTGCGGTTGATCCCGAATCCCCCCGGCCGGATCGTGGGCGGCCGGATCCTCCTGGAAGGCCGCAACCTGCTCGACTTGCCCGAGGACGAGATGCGGAAGGTGCGGGGCGCCTCCATCTCCATGATCTTTCAGGAGCCCATGACCTCCCTGAACCCGGTCTTCACCGTCGGCGATCAGATCGCCGAGGGCATCCGCCTCCACCAGAGGCTGTCCAAGCGCGAATCGTGGAACAAGGCCATCGAGATGCTGCGGGTGGTGCGCATCCCGGATCCGGAGCGACGCGTGGGCGAGTACCCGCACCAGATGTCGGGCGGCATGCGGCAGCGCGTGATGATCGCCATGGCCCTGTCCTGCAACCCGCAGCTCCTGATCGCGGACGAGCCCACCACGGCCCTGGACGTGACGATCCAGGCCCAGATCCTCGAGCTGCTGAATCAGCTCAAGGCCGAGCTGGGGATGGCGGTCATGCTCATCACCCATGATCTGGGCGTCGTGGCGGACACGGCGGCCCGGGTGGCGGTGATGTATGCCGGACGGGTGGTGGAGGAGGCCCCGGTCCTGGAGCTCTTCACGCACCCGCTGCACCCGTACACGCAGGGCCTGCTGAATTCCATTCCGCGCCTGGAAAAGACGGAGCGGCGGGCGCGCCTCCAGGCGATTCCCGGGATGGTGCCCGACATGCTGGAACTCCCCCGTGGCTGCAAATTCCAGGCACGCTGCCCCAAGGTCTTCGAGCCCTGCAGCGGCGAGGAGCCCGAGTTGAAGACGGCCTCCGGCGAACACCGGGTGCGCTGCTACCTGTATTGATATTGAAGGGAATCTGTGGATGGCCAACGACACGTTGCTCCAGGTCCGGGACCTGCGGAAATACTTCGACATCAAGCGGGGATTCTTCTGGGGCGAGGCGGCCAAGGTTCACGCCGTGGACGGGGTGAGTTTCGATCTCACACACGGCGAGACGCTGGGCCTGGTGGGCGAATCGGGCTGCGGGAAGTCCACCACCGGTCGCCTCATCCTCCGCCTCATCGAACCGACCTCGGGCGAGGTGACCTTCGATCACGTGCCCATCTTCCAGGCTGACAAGGCCGAGATGCGGCGCCTCCGGCAGCGGATGCAGATCATCTTCCAGGATCCCTACTCCTCGCTGAACCCCCGCATGACGGTGGAGCAGATCGTGGGCGAAGGGATCGTCATCCACAAGCTCTGCCAGACCAAGGCGGAGCGGCGGGAACGCGTGGCGGATCTGCTCCAGAAGGTGGGGTTGAGCCCGGAGCAGATGAACCGCTACCCCCACGAGTTCAGCGGCGGCCAGCGCCAGCGCGTGGGCATCGCCCGTGCGCTGGCCGTCAAACCCAAGTTGATCATCGCCGACGAGCCGATCTCGGCCCTGGACGTCTCCATCCAGGCCCAGGTCATCAACCTCTTGGAGGATCTCCAGGAGCAGTTCGACCTGACCTATCTGTTCATTGCCCACGACCTCCGGGTGGTGGAACACATCAGCGATCGCGTGGCCGTGATGTACCTCGGGCAGATCGTGGAGCTGGCGGACAGCCAGGAACTGTACGCCAGGCCGCTCCACCCGTACACCGAAGCCCTGCTGTCGGCCATCCCCATCCCGGATCCGACCACCAAGCGCCAGCGGATCATCCTGGAAGGCGATCCGCCCAGCCCCATTCACCCCCCGCAGGGATGCCGGTTTCACACGCGCTGCCACAAGCGCTTCGACCGCTGCGATAAGGAGGAACCGGCGCTCCGAGAGGTCGCGCCACGGCACTGGGTCTCCTGTCACCTCTACTGACGCCGGCCGTGGGGCGCTCGTGGGGGCTTGCATAGGCGAGTGATCCCTGTCCCCGGAACCCCTTTCCGGTTCCCGTTGAGTCGGGGATGCCAAAACTGAAGGTCGTGACATTCGGCTGCCAGGCGAACGAGCTGGACTCGGCCCGGATCGCCGGGATCCTCGCCAGGGATGGCTACACCCTGACGGAGGACGAGACCGAGGCGGACCTCGTCATCCTGAACGGCTGCAGCATCCGCGAGAAGGCCGAGCAGAAGCTCTTCAGCCGCCTGGGGACCCTTCAGGCGTTGAAGGCCGAGCATCCCCGGCTGCGCCTGGGGGTGGCGGGGTGCCTGGCCCAGCGGGAAGGGGGGGCGCTGCTCCGGCGGTTCCCGTACCTGGACTTCGTCGTCGGAAACGGCGAGCACCTGGCGGAGATCCCCCAGCTTCTCTCCATTGCCCCGGGCCAGCCGGCCGTGGCGGCCAGCCAGCCGGTGGGCCTCTTCCCCGAGGACGCCGACATCCACCGGGACAGTCGCATTCGCGCGTGGGTGGGCATCATGGAAGGGTGCGATAACTTCTGCACCTTCTGCGTGGTGCCCTTCACCCGCGGGCGCGAACGGAGCCGTCACCCGGACGACATCCTGCGCGAGGTCATCCGCCTCCGCGGCGCGGGCTATCGCGAGATCACCCTGCTCGGCCAGACCGTGAACTCCTACGGGAAGAAGCTCGACCCCCCGGTCCCCTTCGCCGAACTCCTGGGGCGGATCGATGCTGCCGTCGGACCCGCCATGCGTTTGCGCTTCACCACCTCGTATCCCCCGGATGTCACCCCGGGCCTGGCCGAGGCCATGGCCGCCTTGCCCAGCGTGTGCGAGCACATCCACCTGCCCGTGCAGGCCGGCTCCACGCGCACCTTGCTCCGCATGAAGCGTACCTACACGCGGGAAGCGTACCGAGAGAAGGTGGCCGTGCTCAGGGCGGCAGTCCCTGACCTGGCCATCACCACCGACATCATCGTGGGATTCCCGGGCGAGACAGACGGCGACTTCGCCGAGACCCTGACCCTCATGGAGGAGGTCGGATTCGACGGCTGTTTCGCCTTCAAGTTCTCACCTCGAAGCGGGACCCCCGCCGCGGACCTTCCGGACCAAGTGCCGGAGGCGATCAAGTCCGCCCGGCTGACCCGCGTCCTGGAGTTGCAGCGACACCTGTCGCTCCAGTGGAACCAGGCCGCGGTCGGCCAGGTCGCCGAGGTGCTGGTGGACCGCGAGCTCAGCAAGCGCGATTCGGGCCTGGCCGCTGGGCGAACCCGCCGAAACAAGATCGTCCACTTCCAAGGAGGAGAGGTGGAGGAGGGACAGCTTGTAAATGTCGAAATCACGGAGGCCACGTCGCATCACTTGAAGGGGGTCCTTATCGCTTCTTTGTAACTATTGAAAAATACATTGACATTCGGGTTTGGCCTCCCTAAGATACTGACGGAAAATCGACGGAGGGCTCATGGCCAAGTTCAGCTTTCGCAAGCGAACTACCGAAGAGGAAGAGCTCCCTGAAGGAGAGGGAACTGGGGAGGAGGAGGGAGCCGAGGTCAGTGTCCCCGACGAAGGTGGCGGACGTGCAGGAGGGGGGTCACGCCGGCTCCTCATCATTGCCGGAGTCGGTGTCATTCTGATCGGCGGGTGGTACTTGGCGAACCAACTGTTCCTGGCGCCCCCCCCGCCGCCCCCGGCTCCGGCGCGTCCGGCGGTCCCGGCACCTCCAGCGAAGGCTCCGGCCCCAGCCGCTCCGACCAAAGAGGCGGCGCCGGCGAAGCCGCCGAGCAAGCCGGAGCAGAAGCCCGCGGCGCCGGCCAAGGCGGGTGCGGCCCCTCCGGCGGCGCCCGCCAAGCCCGAATCCGCCAAAGCGCCTCCTGCGGAAAAGAAAGCGGCACCCCCCAAAGCGGAAGCCAAGGCGCCGACCAAACCGGGCCCCGCCCCGGCGGTCGCCCCTCCAACGAATTTCAGCCTGCAAGTAGGGGCGATGGTGATGGAGGAGAACGCGGAATCGCTGAAGCGGAAGCTGGATGAGAGCGGCTTCTCATCCATGATCCGCAAGGGCACGGCCTTCGTCGCGAAGCAAGTCGTGACGGTGGGAGAGCCGACGGGAAAGCGCGAGGCCGAAGATCTCTCCCGGCGATTGAACGTGGACGGATTCCCGTCCCAACTGCTCGCCGTCGGAAACAAGTACACGCCGCAGATCGGGGCCTTCTTCAACCTGGACGAAGCCATCGACCTGGCGCGGGAGCTCCAGAAGAAGAACTACCACCCGAAGATCACCTCCAAGCCGGCCAACACGGTCGTGTTCCAGGTGCGGCACGGAAAGTTCGACTCGCGGACGGCCGCAGTGAGGCGAGGAGCAGAACTCAAGGGCAAGGGCTTCAACTTCCTGGTGGTTCGTGAATGAGCGCTGTCTTGGGCGTTCCAGCGGTTGCACGGACCTGCCGACCAGACGATGCTCGGGGGAAGGAGGTGGGGTGAGTGACCAAGGCAGACATCGCGTCACTGGTGGCTGAGAAGGGCCTGACGAAGAAGCAGGCCATGGAAGCCGTCGAGGCGACCCTGGAAATCATCAAGAGTGCCCTTCGTCGCGGGGAGAAGATCCAGTTGGTCGGGTTCGGATCTTTCCAGGTGAAGGCCAAACGCGCGCGCAAGGGTCGGAACCCGCAAACCGGCAGCGAAATCACCATCACCGCGCGGAAGGTCTTGAAGTTCAAGCCCGGCAAGGCCCTGCACCAGACGGTCAACGTCGGCGAGGCGATAGCGCAGGAACATGCCTAGACCCCCCCGGAGCCAGCAGGACCCTGCAGTCGGCACTGCCCCCTCGCGGGAGCGGCCTGCCCCCCCGGCTGCGGAGCTGCCGTCAGAGGTCCCGGACCGTCTCTACTTCCGGATCGGCGAGGTGTCGGATATCACGGGCGTGCCGCCGTACGTCCTGCGGTACTGGGAGAGCGAGTTTCCCGCCCTGCAGCCGCGGAAGAGCGGCGGCGGCCAGCGCCTGTACCGGAAACGGGACGTGGCCATGATCCTGGAGATCAAGAAGCTCCTGTACCAGGAGCGGTACACGGTGGCCGGCGCGCGGCGCCGCCTGACGGAGCGGGAGGAGCGCGCGAGGCGCCTGGAGGCACGCGCCACGCTCCAGCGGTTGCGGGCCGGATTAGAGGGCATTCTCAAGCAACTGTCGTGATCCCCCAATTATGACATTGTTCTCTGCGAATAAAAGATCGGGGCGTGGCGCAGCCTGGTAGCGCACTGGCATGGGGGGCCAGGGGTCAGCAGTTCGAATCTGCTCGCCCCGACCAACGTGGTCGGAAGAACGCGGGATCAACCATCCGCGCAATTGTCGGATCTGCCAATGCCTGACAAAGCAGGGAGAGGGCCATGGGGCGGGAGGAGCGTCCCCTGATCCTGGTGTCCAACGACGATGGCATCGGATCGGCGGGCCTGCAGGCGCTGGTGGAGAGTTTGCGCGGACTGGGGGAAGTGGTGGTGGTGGCCCCGGACCGGGAGCGCAGCGCGGCCGGACATTCCCTGACCCTCAGCCGGCCGCTTCGCGTCTCCCACATTGATGACGGGTGGTACAGCGTGGACGGGACACCCACGGACTGCATCACGCTGGCGGTGATGGGGCTGCTGCCCCGGCGCCCGCGCCTGGTGGCCGCGGGGATCAACCACGGCTCGAACATGGGCGACGACGTGACCTACTCCGGGACGGTGTCGTCCGCCATCGAAGCGACCCTGCAGGGCATTCCGGCCTTCGCCATCTCGGTGGCCGGCGACGGGGAGGCGGGTTTTCAGAGCGCCGCGCGGTTCGCCCGGCGGTTGGCCGAGGAGATCTTGCGCCGGGGGCTGCCCCCCGGCACGCTGCTGAATGTGAACGTTCCGAACCTGCCCCCCGACGCGATCCAGGGCGTCGCAGTGACCCGCCAGGGACGCCGCGTCTACAGCGAGACGGTGGTTCGGAAGATCGATCCGCGGGGCAAAGCCTATTACTGGATCGGCGGCACCGACCCCACGTGGGAGCGTCTGGGAGGGTCGGACTACGAGGCCGTCAGCAGCGGGTGGATCTCCCTGACCCCGCTGCACCTGGATCTCACCAATCACCGGGCGATCGACGAGCTCAAGGCGTGGGGACTCTCGCTGAACGGCGGCCCGCCTGCCTGAGCTGGGAAGAATTCTCCTCGCACGCGGGAAAGGCGCTTTCCTTCGGAATCGGGTTATGGTATCGTGCACGGCCGAGGCACCGATGAATTTCGCCATCCCCAGAGAGCGCATGGTGGCCGAGCAGCTCGTGCGCCGGGGGATCCGGGACGCGCGGGTGCTGCAGGTCATGGGCAAGGTCCCGCGCCACCTGTTCGTGGACGAAGCCCTGGCCGGCCGGGCCTACGGGGATTACCCGCTCCCCATCGGAGAGCGCCAGACGATCTCCCAGCCCTACATGGTTGCGCTCATGACCGAGGCGCTGGAACTGGTGGGGCATGAGCGGGTCCTGGAGATCGGCACCGGGTGCGGGTACCAGACGGCGATCCTGGCCGAGCTGTGCAGCAAGGTCTTCTCGATCGAGCGGATCAAGGGATTGGCGGATCGGGCGGTCCGCACGCTGGACAGTCTGGGCTGCTACAACGTGCTGGCGCGGGTGGGCGACGGCTCCCTGGGCTGGCGGGAAGAGGCGCCGTTCGACGCCATCCTGGTGACGGCAGCGGCTCCCACGGTCCCCCACGCACTGGTCGAGCAACTGGCGCCGAAGGGCCGGCTGGTCATCCCGGTGGGAGATGTCTACAGCCAGGAGTTGCGCAAGGGCGTCTTGGGCGAAGCGGGAATGCGCTGGAGTGATCTGGGCGGGTGCGTCTTCGTGAAGCTGATCGGCGACCGGGGGTGGCCCAGCGAATAGCGAACCTCACGTCTGGCCGCGCGATCCCGACTGGCCGGGGATCCGATCCAGACCGCAAGAATGATATCGAATGTCGGGGCGTAGCGCAGCCTGGTAGCGCACTTGGTTCGGGACCAAGGGGTCGCTGGTTCAAATCCAGTCGCCCCGACCAATCCTCGGTGAGGCAGCCCGTGAATTCCGCTGGCCTCACCTATCCCACCTTCGCCAATGATGGGACCCCCGCCGGGCGGCCGCTGACCGGGGCGAAGGTTGCGCGAGGGGAGGGCAAGCCAGGGCTGGCTTGCCTTTCGTTTTTCCCTGGATGGAGGGAGCGCCGTGCGTGTCGAAGACCTGAAGCACAGGATCCGGGGCATCCCCGATTTTCCGAAGCCAGGCATCCTCTTCCGGGATATCACGCCGCTGCTCTCCGACGGCCAAGCCTTCCGTCAGGCCATTGATTACATCGGAGGGCGGTACCTGGACAAGCACATTGACGTGGTGGTGGGGGTGGAGGCCCGCGGGTTCATCATGGGGGCCGCCCTGGCGTACAAGCTCCAGGCGGGAAACATCTTGATCCGCAAGTCGGGCAAACTGCCCTACAAGACCCACCGGACGACCTATGCCCTGGAATACGGGACCGACTCGCTGGAGATCCACCAGGACGCCATCAAGTCGGGGCAGCGGGTCCTGGTCGCGGACGATCTCCTGGCCACGGGCGGCACGATCTCTGCCGCGGTGGACCTGGTGAAACAGCTCGGCGGCGAGATCGTGGAATTGGCGTTCCTCATCGAGCTCACGGCCTTGAAGGGTCGTGAAAAGCTGAAGGAGCACTCCGTCTTCTCGCTCATTCAATATTGATGTGGCCCGCGTCCACGGGCGTCAGGTTGTGGCCCTGTAGTTCAGATGGATAGAACGAGGGCGTCCTAAGCCCTGCGTCGGGGGTTCGAGTCCCTCCAGGGCCACCACGAAGTTCCTCTCGTGCTGGCACGTTCCCGTGGCCGATGGGGTGCATTGCCGTCTCACGCGGAGAGCATGGGGACCTCGGTATGACGAGCACGATCAGCAAACAGGAAATGCGGCGAAACCCCCTCGTCGAGTGGCTGGTGGTGACGGTGCGATTCGTCCAGGCACGCCGGACGGCCGTGTTGGCCGCCCTGGTTGCGCTGGGTCTCCTCGCCGCCGCCGGCTATGGTTTTTGGTGGTATCAGCAGCGACGCGAAGACGAGGCATCGCGTGCCCTGGCCGGAGCCCATGCCACATTGCGCGGCGACCAGCCGGGAAGCCCGGGAAATCGCGAGGACGCGATGAAGCGCTTTCGGGAAATCGCGCAGCAGTACGGGGGCACCCCAAGCGCGGAGGAGAGCCAGATCGCCCTGGGCAACCTCCAGTTCGAGGCGGGGAAGATGGACGACGCCGTTGGGAGCTTCGAGGAATACCTGACAACATACCCCCGAGGTCGGTTCAGAGTCATGGCGGGACTCGGCAAAGCCTATGCCCAAGAGGCCAAGGCCGATCTCCAGGGAGCGGCCAAGACGCTCTCGGAACTCCTGGACCGGGACAAGGATGACCCGCTTTCGGGCGAGGCGTACATGGCCCTGGCGCGCATGTACGAGGGCCTCAAGAAGCCCGACGAGGCCATGCGAGTCTATGGGCAGGTGGTGGAGCGGTTCAGCCAGACTCAGTGGGCGCAGCACGCCTTACAGCGGATGAGTGCCCTCAAGACGAAATAGGCCCTGCGCTTTCCCCGCCGCACGTTGCCTCCCGGAAACTTCGCCAACCCCCACCTCGCGCCAATTGGCGGAACATCCCTAACGCGAAAGCCAATACTCTTCGTATAAAAATCAATGATAATATATAGTTACGAGGATTACTTCCAGCAAGTCGGAATGGTATGATGGACAAGCAGGAAGCTCAATGCTATTCATAACCCGCGATCTACCTGGTCGTTTTCTCAGGGTTGGTGGTCTACACGATATTGGGAGGTGTGACTGAGGGGCGCTGGTGGTGTGATGGCCGGTTTCGGATACAGCGTATCAGGACTGGACCCGGTGCGATCGCCGGGGGATCGGATGACGATTTGATGGGCCCGAAGCTCCATTGCACAACATATCAAACGGGCAATCGCAAATTCAGGAAGAAGCCAGCGGGTCGGCCTAATGACGGAATGCCGACAGGATTGATGAAAGGGCAAGATTCCGATGAGGGATCATTCA
>JACQXP010000233.1 GCA_016208645.1 Candidatus Methylomirabilota bacterium
ACTTGGTGGGGGCCTTCCTGATCCGTCGTCTTCCCCCGTATCAGACGAACCTCAGGAAACGCCTGATCAAGCGGCCGAAGGTCTATTGGCGCGATACGGGACTTCTCCATGCCCTCCTGAATGTCGCCGACGAGGATGACCTGCTGGGAAAGCCGTGGGTGGGGCTCAGCTGGGAAGGGTTCGTGATCGGGCAGGTTCTGGGGGTATTAGAGCAATCCGGTCGGCACGTTGATGCATTCTTCCTCCAGACGAGTGATCAGCAGGAGATTGACCTCGTATTGGACTTCGGGAAAAGGATTTGGGCGATCGAGGTGAAGCTTACCGCCTCGCCGGATTCCGGAGACATGGCTCGCCTGAACAAGACGGCGGACCTGATCAAAGCCGACAAGAGAGCGCTCATCTCCCAGACCGGCGAAACGATAGCTCACGCTGGTCAGATATCCTGCAACCTCCCCTGGTTTATGGCGCATGCGCTGGACCTGTAGACCCTCCGGGAACTGATAGGAAGGCGGCGAACCCCCCTGACGGACCGCGGCTCCGGGAAGGACTGTCACGCTGACTTGGTGGGAATCCGAAGATGGAAAGTTACAGGCGAGCCAGGGCGTAGTCGTCCAAGTCCACCCGGATGTATTTCGCCAGGAGTGGGTGGACCCGTTCGACTTCCTTGAAGACCTGCTGGGCGATGTGACGGTAGGAGATGTGCCCCTGCTTGGCGGAACGCAGCTGCACGAAGTGGAAGATCTCGCGGAGGTTCCAGGTGAACAGGACCCGCTTCCGGAACGCCAGGGGAAGCACGTACTGGGCCTCTCGGGGAAAGCCGGTCGCGATCACCCGATACGCTTCCTGCGCGCGGGCCATGCACTCCTCGTACGTCGGAAGCAGGCCGTAGCGGACGATCTCGGGCGGGGTGCTGTACCCGTGGACGGGTCCAAGCTCCTGGGGGGTCTGGGTGGCCATGCGGTGCCGCTGGATGTCGCGGAAGGCCCCGAAATCCACCAGGATATCAAAGGTGTAGGTGAGGTGTTCCAGCGCCCGGAGCGGCTGATCGTGCTTGCCTCGCCGCTTGAGGTACTCGTCAACGACCTGCATCTTCTCCTCGCGGGAGAGCTTCCGTACCCGTTCCTGAATCTGGCGCAGCGGGTGCGCCGTGTAGCCGTACAGGATGGCGGCAACAAGCTGATCCTCGACGTCCTCGGGATACCGGACCAGGGAGACGTCCGGCGCCTCCTCGGGCACCAGGCCCGCGACCTGCTCCGTCGCCAGGGCCTCCATGATCTCACGGGTCTCCGCCATGTAGGCGTTGTGCTCGGCGTACTTGAGGAGGGTCGGAATGATCTTCTCCGCCTCGCCCTTCATCAGGGCTCCGATCTCCCGCGCCTCCTCCAGCGGGTGCGACAAGAGCTTGGTGATCAGGTGCTCCAGGAGCCGCCCGTTGATGGTCACCCCGATGTTGGTCAGGGTGGCGGCCGGCAAGACGTACCGGAGGATGTCGCAGCTCTTGGCCCGGCAGGCCGTCTCGTACCCCCGCTCGGTCTGTTTCTCTTCGCGGGGCGTCTCGCGCTTGATGGCGGCGACGACCGTCTCGGTCAAGAGCGTGTACGTCCCCAGGAGGAAGCCGCACGTCTCCTCGTATCGGCCGGCATGGGGCGAGGCCATCAGGCACGGCACCCGGTAGAACTTGTCCCGGTCGAAGACCACGTAGCGGGTGGACTTCTCGGTATAGGAGGCGAGCCGCGTGTCCTCGATGATCTTGCTGGCCACGATGGAGACATCCTCGACGGCCAGGTGGGCCACGGCGTGTTCCGCCACCGAGGCGTGGCCGTAGCCGACGACCCACTTCTCGTGGAACTCCTTGGCTTTCTGCCGGGCGAGGGCCAGCTCGTCCTGGTCCGCCGCTCTCCACTGGAGACGCTCCGCCAGGTCCAGATCCTTCTCCTGGATGAGCTTCAGGAGGTTCCGCCGCAGGCTGTCCCGGCTGCGGCTGTAGTACGCGAACAGGACCGCCACCACCTCCTCCGGCAGGTTCTTCAGGGCGAAGATGGGCCGGTCCACGTTGGTCACGTAGGGATGCAGGATCGCCACCTCTTCCGGCGTGAAGACCTCAGACATCGCTCATCCACTTCTCGCCCCCTCTCCCCGCCCCTCTCCCCCGGCATCGGGGGAGAGGTGAGGTGAGGGGGATTGCGCAGATTTCCCCGGAGAATCCATTCCGGAAATATCTGCGTTCATCTGCGTTCACCTGCCCGCGCCGTTGCGGCAGGCGGGTCTGTGGTTGCAAGTAGGGC
>JACQXP010000234.1 GCA_016208645.1 Candidatus Methylomirabilota bacterium
GCGCACGGCGGTGATGATGCCTTTCCGCTTGGCGGCGAAGAGGACTCCGAGGGTTCCGATGATCGGGATGCCGAGGGGTTGTGCGAGCGGCCGCTCGTGAATCCATGTGGGCAGCGTCCCGCCGGCCGCGGTCTCTCGCGCCACGGCGGGCGGGATGAGCAGTGTGCCGAAGAGCCGCTCCAGGAGCGTGAGCTGGCCGATCTGCTGGAGGGCGATCAGCGCGCTCGCGTCGCTGACGACGACGCTCACAGGGACTCGATCGTGGCCTTCTCGGCCTCCCACTCA
The DNA here is from genome assembly GCA_016208645.1 of Candidatus Methylomirabilota bacterium. Classification (GTDB taxonomy): domain Bacteria; phylum Methylomirabilota; class Methylomirabilia; order Methylomirabilales; family 2-02-FULL-66-22; genus 2-02-FULL-66-22. Next base: position 286 of record JACQXP010000234.1, read on the forward strand.
TCAGCGGTGGCCGCGAAGAGCGGGATCCCCAGGTGGGAGGCGTACTGGATGAAGTCCACGCGTGAGCGACCCAAGAGCTCGCCTGCCTTGCCGCTCGATATGGCGCCACGGCGGTAGAGCTCCAGGACGATCATCTCGCGTGCGGCATCTTGCGCGGACTGATTCGTCTGGTGCAGGAGCGCCGCCAGGCTTTCATCCAGCTCGACCTTGACGGTGTTCATGAGGCTCCTTTTCTTGCGCGCCCAGCAAAGGTCAGGTGGCGATGGTCGGTGGGTGGCAAGCAACTGTTTTTCGCGGCAGCCGGGGCCCCCACGGATGCGCTATGGTGGAGTATCCGGCGGCCCGGTGGGCAATGTCAAGTCAAAAGGCGGACCATGATGAGGTACCCGGAGTCGGCGCTGGGCGGATCCGACCAGCGAGTTGGCCTGTGGGCCCATTCGCGTTGGCCGACCGCAGCAGTTGAGGTAAGGGCAACGTGATTGGACCGCGGACGTATATCTGTCAACCCGGAGATCCAACGGAGGATGTGGCGCATCCCACCGGACGACCCCACCTCCCCACTCCCGCGACTGCATAGACATCTGGTGGATCCAGCGCCCCGAGACTTGATTGCATCCACAGAGCCTCGGGGATATACTTTATCCGCAGATTTCGCAGATTTCCTAACCCCCCCTCCCACACCTCCCCCTCGGAGGGGGGAGGGTCAAGGTGGGGGTGGAATCTGCATAATCTCTGGATGCATCGGGCCATCGTTTCCAGATCTTCCCCATCTGCGGATCATCCAGGAGGATCTTCCCATGATCCAGAATCAAGCGCCGAAAGACCCGATCCGGGCGCCGCGGGGCTCGGCCCTGTCCTGCAAGGGCTGGCACCAGGAGGCGGCCCTGCGCATGCTCATGAACAATCTCGATCCCGAGGTGGGTGAGCGGCCGCAGGACCTCGTGGTGTACGGCGGCACCGGGAAGGCCGCCCGCAATTGGGAGTGCTATTA
>JACQXP010000235.1 GCA_016208645.1 Candidatus Methylomirabilota bacterium
ATTTCAACTGGGATACGCGCTGCCCCGCTGGGACGGGTTGCTGCGGGCCCTGAAGACCCGGGGGCACCCGGATCGGCTGCTGGAGGCGGCCGGCCTGATCGTGGCGCGACAGACCGGGTCCGGACACTACGACCGCTTCCGCCACCGCCTCATGATCCCCATCTGGGACGTGGGAGGGAAGGTGGTCGGCTTCGGCGGACGGGCGCTCCCGCCTGCCCTGTCTGCCGCTGCACAGGCAGGCGCGGCGCGGGCAGGGGACGACACGGAGGTGAAGTACCTCAACTCGCCCGAGACCGCCATCTACCGGAAGGGGACGCACCTGTACGGGTTGAATCTGGCCGCACGCGCCATCCGCGAGCGGAACCGGGCGGTCGTGGTGGAAGGATATTTCGACGCCATCACGCTGCACGCCCATGGATTCGACCATGCCGTGGCGACCCTGGGGACGGCCCTGACGACGGAGCAGGCCCGCCTCTTGGGTCGCTACGCCACGACCGTCGTCTTGCTCTTCGACCCGGACGCGCCCGGCATCGGCGCGGCCCGGCGGAACCTGGAACACCTGATCAACGTGGACCTGGACTGGCGGATCGTGCTCTTGGCCGGGGGGCTCGACCCGGACGCCTACCTCCGGACCCACGGGGCCGAGGCCTTCGCCGCGGCCCTGGAGGCGGCGCAGGACCTGGTGGATTTCTTCCTGGATGGCAGGGTCTCGGGTCTGGACATGGCGGATCCCGTTCAGCGGGCCAGGGGGGCGGACGCGCTGGTCGAGGTGCTGGGCACGATGGACAACCCGATCCGCCGCGAGGGCTACATCCAGCGCGTGGCCCAGCGGACCGGCATCACGGACCGCTCCCTGCTGGAGGCGGTGGCGCGACAGCGGGGACGCGCGGGTCGGCGGGATGCCGCCCCGGCCTCCCCGGGAGCGCCCGCCACCCCGCCCACGGCCGAGGAACAACTGGTGTACATCGGCCTCAACTACCCGGCGTGGCGCGCGCAGATCGCCGCGGCCCTGGCCCCGGAGAATGTCCGCGACCCGATCCTGCGGCGGATCTTCAGCGAGTTCATCCAGGCGGGTCACGCAGGGGCCCCCGCCGGGTCCCAGGAGGCCCCGCGACCGATGAGCCTGCTTCCGCCGGAGGTCCAGCGGCGACTGTCCTCGCTCTGGGCCCGGGACCCCTGGTCCGTCGGAGGCGGCGAGTTCGATGAGGACCCGGCCGGCGCGGCGGGACAGGAGGCACTCCGTCGCACGGTCGAGGATTGCCTGAGCCGGATCGACCGGGAACGCGCGGCGGCAGAGCGCCAGGCCCTGCGCCAGGCCCTGGAGGCGGCGGATCGCTGCGGCGATCCGGACCAGGTCCTGCGCCTGCTGGCCGAACACCCCTCGGTCAAACGCAGCCGAGAGACCCCATAGGAGAGCACCGCATGTCCAAGCCAAAGCTTCTGCGTAAGGGCGCCGCACGGCGCGAATCGGCCGCCGCCCGTTCCGCTCGTAAAACGACGTCGTCGCCCGGGAAGGGCCCGCAGCACGGGCGCCGGTCAACTGCGAAGAGTGCGGCCGGCCTGCGGGCCAGCCGCCCGCCGTCGAAAGGCCGGGCGCCGGCACGGAAAGTTCTTCTTCCAGGGACGCAGCAACAGACGGCAGCCGCGCGGCAGGCCCGCATGAGCGGGGCCGTCAAGACGGCACCGGCATCTGCCCCCCCGGCGTTGAAAGGGCCGAAGACCGTTCTCCAGAAAGGCGCCGTCGCCGGGGCAAAGCCGGATACGGCCGCTCCGGCGCGCCTCGAAGAGGTCAAGGCGCTCATCGCCCTGGGCAAGAAGAAGGGTTATCTCACCTACGACGAGATCATGAGCCAACTGCCGGAGGATGAAACCTCGGCGGAGCGGTTCGACGAGATCTTTCGGGCCCTGGGGGAGATGGACATCGAGGTGGTGGACGCGCCCGAGCGTGCCAAGGGGAGCGACGGGGGCGAACCACAGGGCGAGGAGGCCTCGCCGGAGACGGAGCTCGACCTCACCCCGTCGCCCGTGGGTCGCACCGATGACCCGGTGCGCATGTACCTGCGCGAGATGGGCCGGACGCCGCTGCTCACCCGTGAGGGAGAGATCCGGATCGCCAAGCGCATCGAGGAGGGCCGGAAGGAGGTGGCGGAGGCGGTCTGCCGGGCGGGCGTGGCCGTGCGCGAGGTGCTCTACCTCGGCGAGCGGTTGGAGCAGGACCGGCTCCGGATCGGCGACCTCCTGGCCCTGAGTGAATTCGAGGAGCTCTCGGAGCAGAAGGAACGCGAGCTGGTCGCGGACGTGCGTCCCGTGATCCGCGGACTGCGGAACGAGCAGGCCAAGCTGGACGACCTGCGGCGCCGCCTGGCCAAGGCCCGGCCGCGCCTGAGCGCCCGGGGCCTGGCCCGCTTCGAGGCGGAGATCGCCCAGCGGAAGGCCAAACATGCGGAGCTCCTGCGCCGTCTCAACCTGAACCAGCGGGTGGTGGACCGGGTTGTGGCCCGCATGCGAAGTTTCCTGGAGCGGATCCAGGCGGGCGAGCGGGAGCTGCTGGAGCTGGCCAAGAAGGCGCGCCTGAACCAGGCGGATGTGAAGCGCCTGGCCAGCGCGGACGGCCTGAGTCCGAATGTCCTGCGGGGCATGCTGCGGCGGTCCCGGCTGGCCAAGCAGGATGGGGAGATCCTCCGGCAGCAGTTCGCCGCGATCCTGGAAAAGGTCCGGAGGGTGGAGCAGGAGGCGGATGCCCCCGCCAAGGAACTGCGCGCGTTGCTCAGCGCCATCACCGAGGGGGAGCGCAAGGCCCTGCAGGCCAAGAAGGAGATGGTGGAGGCCAACCTGCGCCTGGTCATCAGCATCGCCAAGAAGTACACCAACCGCGGCCTCCAGTTCCTGGACCTGATCCAGGAGGGGAACATCGGGCTCATGCGGGCGGTGGACAAGTTCGAGTACCAGCGCGGGTACAAGTTCAGCACCTACGCCACCTGGTGGATCCGGCAGGCCATCACGCGGGCCATCGCCGACCAGGCGCGCACCATCCGGATCCCCGTGCACATGATCGAGACGATCAACAAGCTCATCCGGGCGTCGCGGCACCTGGTGCAGGAGTACGGCCGCGAGCCCAGCCCGGAAGAGATCGCCCAGAAGATCGACCTGCCCGTGGACAAGGTGCGCAAGGTCCTCAAGATCGCGCAGGAGCCCATCTCCCTGGAGACCCCCATCGGGGAAGAAGAGGACTCCCACCTGGGCGACTTCATCGAGGACAAGGCCGCCGTCTCGCCGCTGGAGGCGGTGATCGGGATCAACCTCGAAGGCCAGACCGAGGAGGTGCTGAAGAGCCTGACGCCCCGCGAGGAGCGGGTCCTGCGGCTGCGCTTCGGAATCGGGGACGGCTGCGACCACACCCTGGAGGAGGTCGGACAGCAGTTCGACGTCACCCGCGAGCGGATCCGCCAGATCGAGGCCAAGGCCCTGCGGAAGCTGCGCCACCCGACCCGGAGCAAGAAGCTGAAGAGCTTCGTGGAGGGCTAGAAGGACGAGAGCAGGGTGAGCCTTACGGCAGTGCTGGACTCCGGATGGAGGGCTGGACTATACTGAGGATCGCCGCCTCTGGGCGGCGATTCTTCTCTGGGCCCATAGCTCAGTTGGTCAGAGCCGCCGGCTCATAACCGGACGGTCGGAGGTTCGAGTCCTCCTGGGCCCACCATCTCCCGCACAAGAATGCGTGCCCAGCCGGGCACGCTTGGTCAGAGCCGTCCCACTTGGTAAGCGGGAACGACCCCACGTTCGAATGCTGGTTGTGCCTACCATCCGAGAAACACCACGTGAGCCCTCGTGACGCACGGTCACGCGGGCTTTTTGTTTGACCAGAAAACCAGGCCAGTCGAAGGGGTAACCACAGCGGGCGGGTAGTGTCCTAAGTTCAGAAAGCCTGGTACGGGGTTGGACGAGTAAAAGAGGAGTTCAGGGACGACCGGGAAAGGGGATGGGGAAGGGAAGGGGTACGTTGCGTGCGCCGGGCTAAGTCGGCGCTTCCCAGTGGGTGACTTGCTCTCTCAGAGGGGAGCAAGGAATCCCACCGGCGCGGAGGCAAGCCACCTCCCCGCTGGGACCGAGTCTTGCGTCCAGTCCGGTAACGGCCTGGGCGAAGCGTAGACAGGAATCCTGTGGGCCGAAATCCGCCACAGGCGGGCATGAGCGGGACCAGCCCCGAAATCCCCGACACCGTGGACGCCGACCCGTATGCAACGGCGGGGAAGGCAGTAGCGACCGCGCGCCCAGGCGAGCGC
>JACQXP010000236.1 GCA_016208645.1 Candidatus Methylomirabilota bacterium
GCCGGCGGGGGTCGCGGCATCCTCCGGATCCGCTGCGGAGGCCAGGTGGAGCGTCCCACCGGGATCGTAGATCCCGATACAGGTGGCCCCCTTGGCGTCCCGGATGTCGCCCAACAGGCGCTCCAGCTCCTCCCGGTCTCCCGTCCGCAACCAGAACTGGATGGGGCCCTCGACTGCCCGGGCCACCAGGGTAGCCTCGCGTTCGAGCTGCGCGATGACGGCCTGTCGCTGCCGCTGGAGGCGAAGGATGTCGTAGGCCACGGTGATCCCCACGATGGCCACGGTCAGCAGCAGGAAGAGTCGAGGGCCGAGTCGCGTCATCGGCGGAGGATCAACGCGCCGCCCCGGCGAGCGAGGTGGCGCGCAAGTGGCGCTGGAGCAGCCCGGTGAGCAGCAGCACCGGCGCCGTCATGAGCGTGGCGGCAGCCGCCGTCAGGAACCAGTTCCCCTGGTACAGGTAGTAATAGACCTGGAGCGGCATGGTCTTGGCCCCCAGGGTGAGATACGTGGCCAGGAGGAATTCCTCCCACGAGAACAGCCAGGCCAACAAGCCGGCGACGGTGAGGCCCGGCACGGCCAGGCGAAGCGTCACGCGCCAGAGCGTCTGCCACGCGGAGCAGCCGTCCAGGGCGGCCGCCTCTTCCACCTCGCGGGGGATCGCCAGAAACGTCGTGGTCAGGACCCAGGCCGCCACCGGCAGGACCAGGGTGAGGTGCGCCAGAACCAGGCCGGTGACGCTGTCCATCAGCCCCCAGCGCAGGAAGACGACCGCCACGGGGAGGGCGATGCCCACCTCCGGCAACATCCGCACCAGGAACAGGCCGAGCAGGATGCCGTACCGCCAGCGCGACGGCAGCCGGGCCAGGTTATAGGCGGCCGGGGCGGCCAGGAGCAGCGCTGCCGCCGCCACCAGGCCGGCCGTCAGCAGGCTCTTCCCCAGCGGGGGCAGGACCTGGCCCGCTTCCAGCAGCCTCCGCCAATGCTCCAGCGTGAGGCCGTGCGGGAGGAGGGTCGGGCGGGCCGTCATGACCTCTCCCGGCGGGCTCACCGAGACCTTCAGCATGAGGTACAGGGGCCCCACCGCCCAGAAGGCGAGCAGGGCGAGCATGGAGGAGGTCGGCGCTCTCACCGGAGAACCTCCTCAGGCCCGGCCAGCTTGAGATACGTTCCGACGGCCAGCAGGATCATAATCAGCAAGATCGCGCTACTGGCCGCCGATGTGTGGGGGTTGCCGTACTCCAGGTACTCCACGTAGGCGTAGGTGGACAGGACCGGGAGGCCCCGGCCGGTCAGCGCCAGGGGCAGGGCGAAGATCCGGAAGGCATCCACGCCGCGCACGATCAGGGCCATGGTCAGCGCCGGCTTGAGCAGCGGCAGCGTGATGGCGGCGAACTGCCGCCAGCGTGAGGCCCCGTCGGTCCGGGCCGCCTCGTACAGCTCGCCGGGGATGGCCTGGAGCCCGGCCAGCAGGATCAGCATGACGAGCGGCGTCACCTTCCACGCGTCGGCAACGGCCACCGTGAACAGCGCCAGTCCCCGGGTCCCCACCCAGTCCACCGGCGTTCGGATCGCCCCCAGGCTCTTTCGCCCTGCCGGCCGGCCGATCAGGGCCAGCGCGGCGGCAAGCCCCAGGAGCAGCTCCAACGCGAGACCGATCCCGGCGACGGCCACAGTGTTCACCACCGCCTCGCCGAACTGGTAATGGCCCGCGATCCGCCGGAAATGGTCCAGGGTGATCCCGCCCCCGGGCGCCGAGACGCTGAGCGCCAGCGTGGAGGCCACCGGCACCACCGTGAAGCCCGCGAGGTACAGGGCGAGGGGCAGGAGGCCGACGAGGTCCCGCGGCCTCACCGGCGGTCTCTCCGGAGCGCGGCCAGCCGCTCCGCCAAGGGCGGGAGGACCGCGTCGGCCGCCTCGTTCCGCCAGAGGATCCGCTCCACGGCCTCGGATGCGATCCGCTCGTACTCCGCCCAGTAGGGAACGTTCGCCCGGAAGACGCCGTGCCGCATGGCCTCCTGCACGGCCGCCACGTGCGGGCGCAGCCATGCTTCCACCGCGCCCGCCGCATCGGCCCGGATGGTGGGCCAGCCCAGGCGGGACGCCAGGATCTCCTGGACCCCGCGGGACTGCAGGTGATGGGCCAGGCGCAGGGCCAGGTCCCGGTGGGGCGCGCCGACGGGAATGCCCAGGACGTCGCCGCCGATGACGTGCGCCTCGCGGACCGGGCCCGCCCAGCCGCTGTAGGTCCGGATTTCGCGCTTGCCGTAGTCCCGGATCAGCAGGGGGATGCCGAACGGCCAGTTCTGGGCCAGGTAGGCCGACTCCTGCGCCAGGGCGTCGTTGGTGGTATCCCACTTGGCCCGGCGGGAATCCGGGGAGAGATACGGCGCCAGGTCGTGCAGGAACCGGAACGTCGCCAGCGTGCCGGGATGGGCGAAGTCGAAGGGGTCGCCCCCGGCGGAGACGATCCACTCGTAAAGCTGGGTCGTCGTGGGCGCGCCCCCCACCGCCTGGAACAGGACGCGCCCGACCCCCTCCTTGTCCTTGAACACCTTCGCGACCCGCAGCAGCTCCTCCCAGGTCCGGGGCGGGGCGAGGCCGTGGGCGTCGAACTTCTTCGCGTTGTAATAGGTGATCTGGACGTTGGGCCGGAACGGGAGGAAATAGCGCCGCCCTCCCATCACCCCCGCGGCCGCCAACGTGGGCAGCACGGCCGGATCCATCCGGACCTCCGCCTCATCCAACGGATGGACCAGGCCGGCCTCCACCAGTTCCTGCAGCCGCATGTTATCTTGCGCGAACAGATCAACCTCCGCCCGTCCGGCCGCCCGCATCGCCTTCAGGCGCTGGGTCAGGGCCTCGGGCGGCACGTCAATGGCCCGCACCCGACACCCGCAGGCCTGCTCGAAGGGAGGCAGGACCTCCTGCCGGATCACCCGCCACTCCCCCTCGGCCAGGCGCATCGTGAGGGTGAGGGTCTGGCTCCCGGCCGCCGCCGGCGCCCCCGGTGCCATCAGCAGTCCCACGAGGAGCCACACCAGGCTGCCCCATTCGACTCTCATGGCAGGTCCCGTTGGGCATCCTTCGGCTGGTTGGCGTGTTCTCCCTCGACGAGCAGGGTGAGGCCGCGAATGGCCCGCACGATGACGGGCGTTCCGGGCGCGATGACGTTGTGGGGCTGCAGGCTCTCCGCCCGCCAGGTCTCGCCGAACAGCAGGACATGGCCCGTCGGGGCCAAGGGTTCCCTGGCGACCGCTCGGGCCCCCACGAGGGTCTCTGGCCCGGTCCGCGGGGGCGTGAAGACGCTTCGCAGCAAGAAGTACATGGAGAAATCCTTCACCACCCACAGGGCGAACAGGCCGAGGACCCACCCGAGCGACAGGGCCATCCACCAGTGAAGCAGGAAGAGGATCAGGCCCGCCAGCAGGATATCCGGAACCTGGAGGACCAGATAGGCCCAGAATCCCCGCGGTGCCCGCCACGCCACCGGCCACCACCTCTCAAACAATCATGTTTCTCGTGCCTCTGCCCCGCTCGGTACATGCCGGGTCCCCTCACCGCTTCGAGTCGGCGGGCACGTTCCCCGACCTCTCGGTCCCCCGCACGGCACGCTCGATCCGCGCGAGTGCGTCGGCTGTCTCCTCTTGTTTCGGTTCGACGCGGCCGCCAAACGATTCTCCTTATTCACGAGATCATCCGTCTGGGACGTCGCACCGGGAGGGGACCACGCGCGGTTCGCCGGCGGGCCGTCACGGATTGGATGGCCTCGATCGGTGGCCCGATCCAGGCCCGGGTCCGGATCGCCTCCACGTCCGCCTCGGTGATTCCGGGTGTCCCGGCGAAGTCGGCCCAGTCGCGGAACCCCTTCCGGATGGCCCGGTAGCCCACGATCCTTCGGGCCTTGTCCGCACCGATCCGGGGGAGCTGGGTGAGTTCATGTTCGCTCACGGCGTTCAAATTCATCAACGACGTGCCTGGCGCTTCCATCCAATACCCTCCTGGTTCCCCCTTCGCGCCGGGGCATGGAAGGCAAGAAAGCTTCAGTTGATTAGCTCTTTGCGCTGCGCAGCACTTCCACCGAGATCGCTTCATCCCCGGTGGCGACCCGGCGGAACTCGATGCGAACCCGATCCCCGGGCTTCAGCCGATCAAGGGACACGGCTTTCCCGGCGGCCGTGAGCTTGGTCTTGTCCGTCACCTCAGCGCCGACCCGGAGCACCTCTTTCCCCAGGGGGACATCCACCACCAGCGTCCGGCTCGCCGGCACGACGGCAATGACGGTGCCCACCAGCCCTGCCGGCTTCTCGGCCGCGGCTGGCTTTTCCGGCGCCGCCTTGGTCTCCGCGGGGGCGTCCGCCTTCTTCTCCGCCTCGCCGGCCGATGCCGGCGCAAGCGGCAGTACGGCCAGGAACAGGGCCAGTCCGAAAGCCATCAGCCAGAATAATCTCCTTTTCATGACCCACCTCCCTGTGTGAATGAATCGTGGCGTCGTGGCGGGAGACCTGCACCCAAAATGATCCTGAAGGATAAGGGACAAACCTCGATAAGGGCTTCCCTGGGATGGCCTGCAGGCCAGGAACAGTGCCGACTACTGAATCGGCTCCACGAGAATGACCTCGCCCCACCACTTTTCCTTCTGCGCCGCCGCCATGTCCTGCTTGGTGGTCTCCTTGGGCGTCGCGC
>JACQXP010000327.1 GCA_016208645.1 Candidatus Methylomirabilota bacterium
GAGATGCTGGACGACCCGGACCTGAACGTCCGGATGGTTGCGGTGGAGTCGCTGGGAGCCTTCGAGGATCGGCGCCTGACCGAGGCGTTGCTGGCCCAGTTGCAGGATTCCGATCCGGAGCTGCGGGGGAAGGTAGTCGAATCGCTGGAGCGGCTGGGGGACGCCAGGGCGACCGAAGGACTGACCGCCCGGCTGGAGGACCCGGATCCGGGGGTGCGCCGGCGGGCGGCCGTGGCCCTGGGGCGGCTGGAGGTGAGTGGCGATCTATCCGGTTGAGGCGCCGGCGGCCGCGGCCTCGCCCTGGCCTTGGGCGGCCAGATACTTCGCCACGTCGAAGTTCTTGGTGGCGGGATCCACGGCCATGACGATGGTCCGCCTGGGCTGGCCGGTGCCCGGGTCCCGCTCCGTGAGGTCCACGTCCCGCTCTTCGGCCAGCCGGCGCCCCGTCCGATCGAAGAGCAGGCGCACGGTGGGGCGCGAGCTGTCGGTCGGGTTCGCCTTCACCACCAGCGCCAGTTCCCCCGAGCTCAGCCGCACGAGACTCCCCACCGGGTAGATCCCCACCATCCGGACAAAGGCCTCCAGGAGCTTCGGATCGAAGACGGTCCCCGCCAGCGTCTGCATCCGCGCCACCGCCTTGGACGGCTCGAAGGCGTTCTGGTAGGTCCGGACCGTCGTGATGGCATCATAGGCGTCCGCCAACTGGGCGATCATCCCGAAGAAGCTCGGGTCTTTGTCCGGGTCGATCACGGGATACCCCTTGCGGTCATAGCGCAGGTGGTGCTCCAGAACGACGTCCAGGGTCGCCTGGCTGACGCTGCCCATCTTCTTCACGATCTCGGCCCCGTCCAAGGGGTGTCGCTGGACCAGGGCCCATTCCTCGTCGCTGAGGCCCCGCGGCTTCTGGTACAGCTCCTCCGGCCAGTTCACCTTCCCGATGTCGTGCAGGAGGGCGCCCAGCCCCACTTCCTTGAGGGTCTCGCTGTCCAGCCCCAGGCTCTGGCTCAGCGCGATGCACAGCACCCCCACGTTCACCGAGTGGTTGAACAGGTACTCGTCGTAGCTCTTGATCATGGTGAGGGCCAGCATGGCGTTCTGGTCGTGGAGGACACCATCCATCAGCCCCGCCACGGCCGTCTGCGCCTCGGCCAGGGAGGGGATCTTCCCCATCCGGACCTCGCCCAGGATCCGCTTGGCCGAGCCGACCGCCTCACGGTAGACCGCCAGGGCGCGGCCCATGCCGGTGGGTTCCTCGCCCCCGGGGCCCGCGTCCGCCCCACCGCCCTCGCCAGCCTCGCCCTCCCCACCGCCCATGGTGAGCACTCGGCTCGACAGCCGGATGGCCTGGACCCCCCGCTGGACGAGGATCTCCTCCAGGCGCCCCAGTTGCTTGAAGGCCTCGGCCGGCATGCCCAGCACCTGGACGCACTGGGACACGTCCTCCGACCGGCAGCCCCGCAGGAACTCGAGACTGCCGATCCCCCGCTCCTCCAGTCGCTGGGCGAACGCCAGGGCCACCGCCTCGGCACCCACGAAGGGGATGCCCCGCGCCAGCAGGGCGTGGTCCACCACCCCCAGGACCAGGGAGTCCTGCTCGCGCAGGATCGTCTCCAGGTCCTCCACGGCGCGGGTGAAGAATTTCGCGGTGCTGGGATGGGTGGCCGGATACATCCCGACGCTCTTGATCCCGGCCTGAAGATTCCGGAGCAGCGATTCCAGTGATAGCAGGACATCCATGGGCGAGTTCCCGAGTCAGGTCTTCGCGGGGGCGGCGCCTGGGATCCAGGCAGTCCCATCGCCCGCGGTCACGGCGTCACGGATTGGCCGGCGCAGGTGCGACCCCTTTCTGCAATGCGGCCGTGCAGGCACGGCGAACGTCTCCGCGGCGCGAGCGCGAGCCCTTCTCCACCACCTCGCGCGCCTCGGGCCGTCCCATGCTCAACAGGGCCAGTGCCGCCGCCAGCCGCAGCTCATCGCCGGCGGCCCGGCGGAACCAGGTCCGGGTATAGAGGAGTCTGGTCAGGGTCGAGGCCGAGGCCGGGTCCCGCACAGCGCCCAGGGCCGCGATGGCGGCCTTGCGCACTGGAAAGGCTGATCCGGTCAGAACCGGCTGACCCACGAGTCGCATGATCGCGGGCACCGACTGCCTCACCCGTGCCGCCCCCAGGCACCCGAGGGCCAGCTCGACCACGCTTGTATCCGGATCGCGAAGCGCCTGCATGAGCAAGCGGTGGGCCGACGTCCCCCCGATCCGGGCGAGCCCGCGCACCGCCTCGGTGCGAACCTGGACCTCTCGATGCCGGGCCAGGCGGCCCAGCAATGCCACGCCGGTTTCGCCACCGATGTCGCCCAGGATCCTGGCCAGATCACATGCCAGATCCCGAACCGCCTCCTGCACCGCCTCGGTCAGGTGGGGGAGGGCGACCTCGCGGAACCGGCCCAGGATCTCCACGAGCCGCGCACGCGTCGCATCCTGGTCCTCGGCGGCCAGCCGGCCCAGGAGGGGAGGAATCACGGGCGCTCCCAGACCCAGCAGAACCTCGGCAAGTTCGGGCCCCAACCCGCCACTCGCACTCCCGACGTGCTCGACCAACTGCGCCACCATCTGCTCTGTCGCGATCACCTCCACCGCCTGTGTCGCCCGCTCCCGGATCGGCGCCTTGAGCGCATCGTCCTGCCGATGCCGGAGGAAATTCCGAAGGATGGCCAGGATCTCTGCCAGCCGATCCTCGCCGGCGGCCTGGCCGGCGGCTGTCTCCAGCCGCGAGGCCGCCCACTCGTATCCCGCCACGCCGCCCGAGGCGGCCTCGACATCCAGGCGCCGGAGGAGGGACTCGACCGTCTGCTCCTCACGGGATTTCATGGAGGCCAGGAGTGCCTCTGCGACCGAAGGCGGCTCCCCCGCCCCCGGCTCGACCGGTCCCTGCGCGGACGCGACACCCGCGCCCCCTGGTCCACCACCCGCGCCGCTGACACCAGGGCCACCCTGGTCTCCCGATCCCTGACCTGCCAGGGCGGGATCCAAGAGGCCCGTCCCGGCGGGCCCCCCCGGGACACCTGCGGTGCCGAGACCTACCCCCGTCCCGCCCGCGTCCGCCGCGTCCCCATGGCCAGCAGAACCTCCTCCGCCGGCCCCAGCCGCGGCGATCCCACCGGGACCACCCGGTCCGCCCGCGCCAGCCCCCTGCCCGCCACCACCGCCACCGGCCCCTCCCTGCCCGATCCCGCCCCCGTCCCCGGCGCCGGTCCCGGCCCCGCGCCCCCCGGAACCCGAGGCCTCACCGAGGCGCTGGAATTCGAACTCATTCACCTGAATCCGGCGGACGTCGTGCGCCGCCAGAAACTTCCCGGGCCCCCCCGCCTGGAAGATATGCTTGGGGTCGCCGGTGAGCAATTGCAAGAAGGCAGCCACCTCGTGCGGCTCGATCTCTTGGGCGAAGAAGATGCGCTGGACGCGCTTCACGAAGAGCTCGCCTGCCATGGAGACGACCTGCTGGTTCTCTGCGCCAACGGGACGCCCCTCGAAGCTGAAACCCGTCCGGCTGACGACCAGCGCCAGGGGCGCGCGGGCGTCCACCAGCCCGCGGAGCTGGCTCACGGCGCGCTCCAGCGAGCGATTCAACAGGGGATGCCCCGGCGGATAAAAGGACAGGTCCTTCGAGGATCGGCGAAGCGTGACCAGCAGCTCCTCGAGGTCCTTCACCAGGGCCGGCCCGGGTGCGCCCGGTGTCGGTCCTGTCGCTTGCCCCTCTTTCTCCATCACCACGCCTTCCGCCCGTGTAGGTCGCAACCTTGCATCCGCCGCGTCCCGTAGCCCCCAACCTGGCTGCAACTATAACAACCGTTAACCCGAAGTCAACGGAATTTCCCCCCCGACCGATACGGAGAGGGTCGCGCGGACCCCTTCCGACGAGAAGGATCCCGGCCACCCGTGGTGGCTGGCGGCCTCTGCAGTCCGGGGGCGGAGATCGGGATGGACGAATTCAACAGACGGATGCCGGATCCACGTCCAGATCCAGGCGGACGCCTCGTCCGGCCGGGGAAGCCCGGAGTCGCCGGCCGGCCTCGCTCACGGCGGCGCGGAGGCGGCCGGCGTCCCGCCCGCGCACCAAGAGATGCCACCGGTAGCGCCCGCGGACCCGATAGAGTGGCGCGGGCGCCGGGCCGTTCAGGTGGTCGGTCCCGATACCCTGCGCGCAAAGAAGCCGCGCGAACTCCTTCGCCGCGGCCTCGGCCGGATCCGCCTGCGGGCTGCTCAGCACCGCCAGGACAGCCCGGGCAAACGGCGGGAGGTCCTGCTCGCGCCGCAGGCAACTCTCCGCCTCCCACAGGGCGGCGTAATCCTGCGCCTGCACGGCACGCAGGATGTAGTGATCCGGGTTGAAGGTCTGGA
>JACQXP010000001.1 GCA_016208645.1 Candidatus Methylomirabilota bacterium
GCGGTCAAGCGCCACATGGAACGCCTGCTGGTTCGACTGGTAGGCCATGCAGGTGAGCGCAGATTGAGGCGGAACGATGGATGAACTGGGGGATCGCGTAGCCCTCATTACGGGAGGCAGCCGTGGCATCGGGGCGGCGGTGGCCCGGCGGTTGGCCGCGGCGGGGGCAGCGGTGGTAGTCAACGCCCACGCGTCTCCTGAAGCCGTGGATGCGGTCGTGACCCAGATCATCTCCTCCGGGGGCCGGGCGATGGCTGTCCCCGCCGATGTGGCCGACCGGGATGCCGTGGAGAAGATGGTCGCCCGGATCTTGGAGGCGTGGGGCAGGTTGGATATCGTGGTCTGTGCCGCCGGGCTGAACCTGGATCGGCCTTTTCTTGAGTTGAAGCCGGATACCTGGCAGCGGGTACTCGATGTCAACCTGAACGGGACGTTCCACGTCTGTCAGGCTGCGGCTCGTCTCCTGACCGAGAGCGGCCACGGTGCCATTGTAACGTTCGCGGCGCAGACAGCCTTTCGGGGTCGTCGCAACGGTGCGAACTACTGCGCGGCCAAGGCCGGCGTGGTCGCCCTGACCAAGTGCATCGCGCAGGAGCTGGCCCCCGTCGTGCGAGCCAATGTGGTGGTCCCAGGCACGATCGAAACTGAGGAGGTTGTCAGCCGCCTTCAGCTGGATGACCCGGCGGTGCTGGAAGCGCGCCTGGCCGGAATCCCCGCGGGACGGCTGGGCCGTCCGGAGGAAGTGGCCGAGGCCGTGGCCTTCCTGGTCAGCGACCAGGCCTCGTACATCACCGGTCAGGTGTGGTGGGTGAACGGCGGGGCGGTGATGTGGTGATGCGCTCGTCGAATGGCCAGAGCGGGATGAACGTGCGGGCCGCGCAAAGGACATCTGCTCAGCCGCT
Source organism: Candidatus Methylomirabilota bacterium (assembly GCA_016208645.1). GTDB lineage: Bacteria > Methylomirabilota > Methylomirabilia > Methylomirabilales > 2-02-FULL-66-22 > 2-02-FULL-66-22. Next base: position 903 of record JACQXP010000001.1, read on the forward strand.
GTTTTTTCCGCGATCCTCCTCTCCATAGCGGTGTGGCTCTTGGTCCTGGTGACCCCCTGAGCCCTTCACCTCCCTGGCTTGAAGACACACCTTTCCCACGACCTGTCATACTCGTCCACCACTTGTCACCTCTGCGCTGCGTCTCCAGGGCGATGGAAGAGGGCACGGATGAGAGGTGTCCGGAATCAGGCCCGACCACTGCCGGCTCTTTCCCGGCAAGGTTCTGGTATGGCCGTCCAGGGAGCGGCATGGTATTTTGCACGCCAGGTTTTCCCGTCGGAGGATGAATCGGGCCGGAGGGAGAAGGAGGTCGTCCGGGGATGAAGATCCTGCAGTGCGTCCCGAATTTCAGCGAGGGCCGGGATCCGAATTTTCTGAAGGAACTGGAGGCGGTCCTGAGGCAGTTCCCGGTGAAGATCCTGGACCTGTCCATGGACACGAATCACAACCGGGCGGACTCCACCTTTCTGGGCGCCTCGGAAGCCGTCGAGGCTGCCGCCTTGGCCGTGACGTCCCGGGCCGTCGAGCTGATTGACATGCGCCACCACGCGGGGAGCCACCCGCGCATGGGGGCGGTGGACGTGGTGCCCTTCATCCCCATCCGGGGAATGACCATGGCCGAGGCGGTGGAGATCGCGCGCCGGTTCGGCCGGGCCTTTGCGGAGAAGCACCAGGTGCCGGTCTTCTTCTACGAGGAGGCCTGCACCAGCGAATCGCGGCGGAACCTCGCCGACATCCGGAAGGGCGAGTACGAGGGCATGGTCACGAAGCTCCAGGACCCGGCCTGGAGGGTGGATGCCGGCCCCCAAATCCGCAACGAGAAATCGGGCGTCACGGCGGTCGGGGCCCGGATGCCGCTGATCGCCTTCAACATGAACCTGCACACCAACGACCTGGAGGTGGCCAAGCGGATCGCCAACGCGGTCCGCCACGTCGGCGGCGGCCTGCGCTACGTGAAGGTCATGGGCCTCAGTCTGGAGGACAAGGGGATCGTCCAGGTCTCCATGAACCTCGTCAACTATCAGAAGACCCCGATCCACCGGGCGGTGGAGTTGATCCGGGCCGAGGCGGCGCGCTACGGGGTGCTGGTGAAGGAATGCGA
>JACQXP010000328.1 GCA_016208645.1 Candidatus Methylomirabilota bacterium
CCCGCCCCCTTGAGCAAGGCACGGACCAGCTTGATGTTGGCCTCCGTATCATCCACCACGAGGACTTTCGGCTGGGATGCCGCCATGACCCCGCAACCCTCCCTTCCGCTGGGAAATCGCGCGGGAAGCTTACACCGGTCGTCGCGTAAGTCAAGCGGGAAGCGTCATCGGTGCCGGTGCCGACGCGGCCGATCGCCGGGAGCCCTCCTGACCATCGGGCCTGGCCCTCTGGCCCGAGTCCGGCGGCAGGGAGCGTCCGCGCCGTGGCGGCCGGGAAGATCCGGTGGCAACACCCCGCCCCGGCCGCGCGCGCCGCTCTCTTCCCCCAGCAAGGAGACAGGACCATGACGCCTCGGGCCGTCCTCCGCATCGGCGGCTGCATCGCGTGTCTCGCCGTGGGGGGCCCCGTGCGGGCCGCTGAGCAGCCCGCGGCCACGCCGGTGCTCCTCAAGGTGAAACCGGCGGTGGTGATCATCGTGACCGAGGTCTCGGGCGAGGTGCATCTCGGCTGCCCGAACAGGTCGCCCCAGCGGGTCACGCCCGCCCCCAGCCAGGCCCACGGCACCGGATACGTGGTCACCCCCGATGGATACATCCTCACCAACGGACATGTGGTCCAGCCGTACTACGAGAAGGACGACCGGGAGGTCCGGGAGGCGTTCCTTCACCAGGCCATCGAGCAGGCCTGCCTGGAATCGGGCCTGTCCGATGAGCGCAAGAAGGCGGCGGTCGAGCGCCTGGTTCCGCGGGTGGCGCCCACGGCATCCGTGGAGTTGAAGAAGACGCTGGCCGTGGTCCTGCCCAACCGGGACAAGTTCGTCGCCGAGGTCAAGGCCTACAGCCCGGCCCTGTCCGAGCGGCCGGGAAAGCGGGTCTCCGGGGGAGGCGGCGGCGCGACGGAATCCGGCAAGGACGTGGCCGTGCTGAAGATCGATGCCAGGAACCTGCCCACCATCCCCCTGGGGGATTCCGACCGGGTGCAGGTGGGCCAGCCCATCCGCATCCTCGGATTTCCCGGCGTCGTCATGTACCACGATCTCCTGGATCGCCGGAGCGCCGTGGAGGCCAGCGTGACCACCGGACACGTCTCCAGCCTGAAGCTGGACGCCCGCGGCGGCCAGGTCATTCAGACGGACGCGGCCGCCTCGTGGGGGAACAGCGGCGGGCCGGCCATCAACGAGCAGGGGGAGGTGGTGGGGATGCTCACCTTCATCTCCCTGACCTCGGACGAGACGCAGGCCATCCAGGGGTTCAACTTCCTCGTCCCCGTGAACACCGTGAAGGAGTTCGCCCGGGCCGCGGGGGTGGCGCTGGACAAGACCAGCCCCTTCAACATCGTGTGGCACGAGGCCGTGGACCGATACGGGCGGGGGGACTGGGCCGGCGCGCAATCCCGCCTGGATGCCGCCAATCGGCTCGTGCCGAACCTTCCGGACGTCCAGCGGCTGCAGACCGACGCCCAGCTTCGCCTGCTCCAGGCGTCTCCGTGGCCGTCTCCCCTGCTGTTCGGTGGCGTCGCCGTCGCCGCCCTGGCAGTCGCCGGGGGCGCCTGGGTGATGTTGCGCCGGCGCGGACGGCCGGTGCCGGCACCCGCGACCCCCGCGGTGCCCGAGCCGGGCACGACCGCTCCTCCCGCCGCCCCGTCCCCTCTGCGGCTCCCGGCGGCGGAGTTGGCGCGCGCCCTGACCCAGCGCCAGGACCTGGTGATCGTGGATCTCCGGACGCCCGCGTCGTACACCGCCAGCTCCGTGCAGGCCAATGGGGCCCTGCGGGCGAGTCCGGAGGAAATCGTCCAGGTCTGCGCCGCTCTGGCGCGCACTCAGGGGATCATTCTGTACTGCGATTCCCCCGGTGAGGCGACCAGCGCCCGCGCCGCTCGGCTCTTGATGGATCAGGGGTATACCCGGGTCGCCGTCCTGGCCGGGGGATTCGCCGCGTGGGAGGGGGCCAGCCTGCCCATCGAGCGAACCCCCCATGCGAGGATCGGGGTGACCTCGGTCCCCCAGACCGCACTCCCGGTGGAGGGTCCGGGGAGCGGACCGAGCCTCAACGCCCAGATTCCGGTGGATTTGCAGGTGGGGGTGAAGGGGGCGGGCCCGTATTTCAACGCCAGGGCGACCACGTTACGGATGGCGGGGCTTCGCCTGGCAACCACGGAACCGCTGCCGGTTGGCCAGAAGCTCCGCCTGACGATCTTTCTGAAGGGTGAGCCCCTGGAGGTCACCGGTCAGGTCATTGGAGCCGATTCCCACACCCTGGCAGAGCAGCCCCACGGGGTCGAAGTGGCCTTCGATCCGCTGAACGAGGAAGCCGCCACCATCTTGGAGGGATTTATCCTGGCCCGCTGGAGCAGGGGCCCGGCAGTTTGAGGCCACACCAATGGAATCTGTCTGAAAAAATTTCATAACGGTACAACCATGTGAAATCAATAGGTTATGCTTTGTATGACATTACTTGTAAAATTTTCTTCCTTGACAGGATTTTTTCGATCTTATATCTTACCGACCAACCGGTTAGTACATGGGTGCGAGATGCCGACAAGCCTCAGAGAGACGAGCACAAAAGAGCAGATCCTCGACGCAGCGAGTCGGTTGATTCACGTTCGCGGATTCAACAAGACCTCCGTGGACGAGATCCTGAAAGAGAGTGGAGTCGGGAAGGGGAACTTTTATTACTATTTCAAGAGCAAGGATGTACTGGGATTTGCCATCCTGGATCGCAGCATCGAGCGCATCACTCGGGAAATCATCGAGAAGTGCTTTACCGACGGGAAGGACCCCTGGCAGCAGCTCCTCGACTTCCTGGACTGCCAAGTGGAACGGATCCGACGGCATGGCTGCACGGGGGGATGCCCCCTCGGCAACCTGGCCGTGGAGATGAGCGACATCCACGAGGAATTTCGCCGGCGTTTGAACGAGGCCTTTGACCGGTTGCGATCCCGGATCGAGGACACGCTGGCGCAGACCAAAGCGCAAGGAACGCTCCGGGACGACGCCGATATTCCTCGGCTGGCGCATTTCATCGTCGCCGGGTTCGAAGGTGCACTCATGATGGGGAAGCTGCACAAGAGCACCGATATCATCGCGGGCGTCGTCGAGGAGCTGAAGGGGCATCTGGCCCACTACCGCGTCGCCTGAGCGACGGCGCGTTTCAGAAGCGCTCCACCGGGTGGCCCCCGGCACGGGATGTCACAGGCTGGACGCATATGCCGAAGGAATCAGGACAGCCGAAGGAAGGAACCGCGGTGGCCCGCAGACACGGCGCATCCACCCGTGGTGGCTGTCTACGCCGTGAGGTGATGGAGCGGATGATGGCGACAATCGTGGAGTACACCGACCAGAAGCGCCCAAGGAACCTGTACCCCGAGCGGATCATCTCCCCGCTGCGTTCGGGGCCCTGCTGCTTCTCCGACATGGAGGAGCTCGGCCAGCCTCAGGAAGACAGCCGGTGGGTCTTCCAGTACAAGCGCTGCAAGAAGTGCGGGTTCGCCGTGCGGGTGATCCTGCGGGAGATCCCGGACGCCGCCCTGGCGGCCGAGCTGCGCAAGACCCTGGCGAATTCGTTCGTCCGGAACGTCCCTGATTAATCCGGCAAGGCACCTCCCCGCCCACCCGCCCGGCTCGGGATATGTCCCGACGCCGGGCGCAAGTTTTCTGGGTCGGCCGCACGTGGGGGCTATTCGTACCGCAGGGCCTGGATGGGATCCAGGAGGGCGGCCCGCCGGGCCGGATACACGCCAAAGAAGACCCCGACCAGGGCCGAAAAGCCGAAGGCCGTGAGAACGGACCAGAGGGAGACTCGCGTGGGAAGATAAGTGAAGAAGAAGGAGAGCCCCTTGGCTCCCCCGACGCCAAGCAGGATCCCCAGGGTTCCCCCCAGGGTGCTGAGGACCACGGCCTCCAACAGAAACTGCCCCAGGATATCTCGCCGCCGCGCCCCCACCGCCTTGCGAATCCCGATCTCGCGGGTCCGCTCGCGGACCGAGACCAGCATGATGTTCATGATCCCGATCCCCCCCACCACCAGGGAGATTCCGGCAATCCCGCCCAGGACGGCTGTGAGGATCTTCAGGATGGTGGTGAAGGCCGCCAGCATGGCGCCCTGGCTGATCACCGTGAAATCCTCGTGGTTACCGTGCCGCCGGCTCAGGACCTCCTTCACCTGCTGGATTGCCCGGTCAATGTCATCCGGCGAGCCCACCGACACCAGGATCTCGAACAAGCGGTCCGTGTCGAACAGATCCTGGGCGCTCTTCACCGGGATGAATACCAGGTCGTCAATGTCGAAGCCCAGGCTCACCCCCTTCCGCTCCATGATCCCGATGACCCGGTAGCGAGAGTCGGCCAGGGTCACGAACTTCCCCAGCGGATTTTCTTCCCCGAAGAGTTCCCGCTTCACCGTCCGTCCCAGCACCACCACCCGGCGCCGGCCATCCACATCCTCCTGGCTGACGAACTGGCCGATCTCGACGTAGAGGTTCCGCACCCGCTGAAACTCCGGGGTGATCCCAATGACGGTGGTGTCCCGGCTGGCACCCTGGTACCGAACCTTTCCCGTCCCCAGGACCACGGGAACCACGTCGGCCAGGAGCGCAGCCCGGCGGCGAAGTGCCATGGCATCCTCGTAGGTGAGCTTCCGGACCGTGCCGGCCGTGGGAGGATGGAAGCCGCCCGAGGTCTCCGTCTTCCCCGGCGTGATGATCAGCAGGTTGGTCCCCAACCCCGTCAGCTCTCGGGTGATGAAGGCCGTCGCCCCCTCGCCCAGGGAGACCAGCAGGATGATGGCGGCGACGCCGATCACCACACCCAGCATGGTGAGGGCCGTGCGGAGCCGGTTGGCGCTCAGCATCTCCAGGGCCAGGGCGACCGCTTCCCGAAAATCCACGGGACCCCCTCACTTTCCCTCTCCCCCACTTGGGGGGAGAGGGCGAGGGTGAGGGGCCGAGTCAGAGACCATGCGACCATCCTCGAGGTGGATCACCCGGTGCGCCTGCTCGGCCAGCCGGGAATTGTGGGTCACCATGATCAGGGTCACGCCGCTGTCCACCAGGCGGTGGAAGACCGCCACGATGTCCTGCCCGGCCCGGCTATCCAGGTTCCCGGTGGGCTCGTCCGCCAGGATGATGGCCGGCCGGTTCACCAGGGCCCGGGCGACGGCTACCCGCTGCTGTTCGCCCCCGGACAGCTCGCTGGGGCAATGCGTGATGCGGCCCTCAAGGCCCACGGCCGCCAGGGCCTCCAGCGCCCGGCGCCGCCGATCCTCGCGCGGGAGGCCGCCGTAGATCATGGGGAGCTCGACGTTACGAAGGGCGGTCATGCGGGGCAGCAGATTGAAGGTCTGAAACACGAACCCGATCCGGCCGTTGCGGAGGGTGGCCAGCGCGTCGTCATCCAGGGAGTCCACCTCCACCCCCTCCAGGACATAGCGGCCGGTCGTGGGGCGGTCCAGGCAGCCCAGGATGTTCATCAAGGTGGATTTTCCGGAACCGGAAGGGCCGCAGATCGCCAGGAAATCGCCAGGGGCCAGGCTGAACGTGACCCCCCTGAGCGCCTCGACACGGCTTGGGCCCATCAGGTAGGTCCGGCCCACGTCCTCGACACTGATCATCGTGTTCGCACGCCAGATTCGGCTCTCGAAAGGCGTTCGGCTGTTTCCCGCCTTGCGGGATTCGGCTGTTCCTTCAGACTCAGAGGGTCTCGAAAAACTCAAAACGCTTCCTTCACTGTACTGCCGAACCACCGAACCGCCGAACGCATTTCTCTTACCGGTGAACCCGTACCCGTGCGTCTTCCGAGAGGCCGGGCGTGTCCGGGTTGATGATCACCCGATCCCCTTCACGCAATCCCTCCAGGATCTCGGTGGAGTTCCAGTTGCTGTCCCCTCCCTTCACGGCGGTGGTGCGGGCCCGTCCCTCAGCGACGACGTAGACCCACTTCTTTCCCTCCCGCTCCACAATCGCCTGACTGGGCACGAAGAGGGCGTCGGGCCGCCGGGCCACAATGACCTCTACGTCGGCGGACATACCGGGCTTCACCAACTCCTTCCCCTCCTCCAGGGCGACGCGGACGGTGAAGGTGCGAGCCTCCTGCCGTTCCCCGGAGACCGCCGGAGAGATCTTGTACAGCCGGCCGCGCAGGGGTTGGCCCGGGAGCGCCTCGAGGGTCACCCGGACCTCCTGCCCCAGGCGGATTCGCCGGGCGTCGAACTCGTCCACCGTGGCCCGGACGTACAGGCGATTCATATCCACCAAGGTGAACAGGGGCCCGCCCAGCGTCAGGGTGGAGCCGCCGCCCAAACCCACGACCTCGCCTTCGTTCGCCAGCCGCCGCCTCACCAGCCCCGCGATGGGCGAGCGAATGGTCATGCGGGATCGCTGGACCTCCGCCAGGCGAAGCTGCGCCTCCCGCTGGGCCACGGCCGCCCGGGCGGCCGCCACCTCATGTTCCTTCACCACAAGCTGATCCCGATCCGCCAGGGCCGCCGCGTGGGAGGCCGCGGCCACCTCGAACTCCGCCTGGGCCAGATCCAGTTGCTGGCGCGGGATCGCCCCCTCGGCGTGCAGGGCCCGCAGCCGCTCCAGGTCCTTGGCGGTGCGCTCCCGCGTGGCGCGCGATTCCTCGATCCGGGTCCGGATCCGCTCCCCCAACATGGCCACGCCCGCCTCCTCCTGCTCCAGCCTGGCGCGGGCCGTCGCCAGCTCCGCCCGTGCCAGGGCGACCTGGGCCTCGGCCTCCTGCGGGTCCAGCTCCGCCAGCACCTGGCCGGGAACCACGCGATCCCCCTCGTCCACCCGCAGGCGTTGAATCCGTCCCGCGACCTCGGCGCGCACGTTCACCTCGGCCTCGGACTCGAGGGCCCCCGTGGCCGTGGCGGAGACACTGATGACCATCTCGCCGTGCTTCACCGCGACCGCGCGGACCGGAACCTCCCCCCGGCGCGTGAACAGTGTCGCCGTGCCGACGCCTCCCGCCAGCACCACGCTCAGCAGGAGCAATCCCCGCGTACCCCGTGTCATCTGATCACCCGTGGTCCCACACCTTCGCCGGTCGGTCCTACCAGGGTGTTGAAAAACTCCCTGGTAGACCAGCCTGCTCAAAAAGGCTCACGCTACATCTCGATCCGGTTCCGCTCCAGCACGGTCCCCCGTACCTTCTCCAGGTTGGCCAGCGACTTGTTGTAGTCCGTGATCGCCCGGATCTCGTTGGCCTGCGCGGCCGCCAGGTCCCGCTGGAAGGACAGCACGTTGAAGGTCGTGGTGACGCCCGCCTCCAGGCGCCGCTGCTCCACCCGGAGCTGCTCTTCCGCCAGCATCCGCGCCGCGCGATTGGCCTCCACCCGCTTGGCGTCGGACTCCACCCGCCGCACCGCCTCCCGCACCTGCTGCGTGATTTGCAGCCCGAGCTGCTTCAGCGACGTGCGGGCCTGGTCCGCGGTCAGCTTCGCCTTGAGATAGCTGGCCTGGGCGGACCGGTTCCCCAGCGGCACCGTGAGGACCACACCCACCGAGTAGGACAGGAAGTGGCCGGACCCCAGGTCGCTCACGTCGGACCCGTACGTCCCGGCGGACCCGTTCGAGGACAGGCTGCTGGTCAGGGAGAGGTCCGGGAGGAGCTGGTTCCGCGTCAGGCGCACCGAGAGGTCCTTGTTGTCAATGTCCATCTTGGCGCTCTTGTACTCGAAGCGGTTCTCCAGGGCCCTCTGGATCGCCTCGTCCAGGTTGATGGGCCTCACCTCGAAGCTGGCGGTGTCGGTGGGCCGGATCTCCTGCCCCCATCCCCCGCCCACGGGCAGGTTCAGGACCACCTTGAGGGTGTCCTCGGCGTCCCGCACCGCCTTCTCGGCCAGGATCACATCCTGCACCCGGGCGGCCTCCTGCGCCTCGGCCTGCGTCACCTCCACGGGGGCCGCCACCCCGGCGCGCACCCGGGCCTTGTTCAGCGCCACCAGCTCCTGCGCCAGGCGGAGCGACCGGCGCTGCACCTCCAGGTTGTCAATGGCGAAGATGAGATCGAAGTAGCCGTTCTGCACCTGGGTGACGATGTCGCTCACCTTCAACCGCAACTGCTCCCGGGAGATGGACTGGTTGTTGGTCGCGATCCGGATGTTGGTCTCGGTGGCCTCGAACCCGAAGTTCTTCAACAGCGGCTGGGTCAGGGTCACGGCGAATCGGCTGCTGAAGCCCGTGCTGGTGCTGTGGGTGTTGAGGTACTCGTTGTTGAAGCGCAATTCGTAGTTCCCGCCCGTCGGGAGCTTCTGTTTCACCCCGGTGTTGAAATCCCAGAGATCGGACAGGGCCCGCCCCCCGCTGAAGAAGGAGGAGGCGCTGGCCGCCCGGTTGTCGCTCCGCGTGAGCTCCAGGAAGGCGCTGGGGTCGAAGGCCGCCTTCTCGTTGGTCAGGTCCTGCTCCCGGAGATTCGGGTTGAACCCCTCCACGGCGATATCCAGGTTGTTCTTCAGGGCCAGGGCGATACTGTCCCGGAGCGACAGGGCCATGGCCCCCGCGGGCGGAACGGCCGGGGGCTGGGCCGCCCCCGCCTGGGCCATCGTGAGATCCAGCTTCAGAAATTCCCGGCCGGCCTCCGCGGCCTCACCCGGCGGCACGAGGGCGCCGGCGACGAAGAGGACCAGCAGGATGGGCATCACCACCTCGATAGCGCGTCGCATGGTCACTCCTTTCGGAAGGGAATTCCTCGAGCAATCAGTCCTGACTGCGGGCCCCGCACAGGAAGAGGCGGACCACCTCGTCGGCAATCTCCTCTGGCGTGAGCCGCGCGACCTCCGGATCCTGGTAGACGATCTCCGCCAGGGCGAAGATCACGTACATGCCCTGGAAGGCGCGGGCCGCGATCTCGGCGCGGAGCGGACGAAACTTCCCCTGGGCGACCCGGTCCTTCAGGAACACCTGGATCCGCCCGAGCTGTTCCAGGGCGATCTCCCGGTAGAACTTCTCCCGCAGCTCATCGTGGAACGGCAGCTCCGTGAAGGCGAAGCGCACCGCCTGCGCGTTCTGGCGGAAGCGCCGGATCCGGTCCACGAGGAGCGAGGTCAGGAAGGTCTCGTCGTCGCCCTTCTCCGGACGCGCCATGATCTCCTCCAGCGATTCCAGGATCATGGACCGGTACAGGGCCAGCAGGATGTCCCGCTTGCTGGGGAAGTAGAGGTAGATGGTGCCCTGGGCGATGTTCGCCTCCCGGGCGATCGCCCGGATGGTCGCGGCGGCATATCCCTTTTCGGCAAAGACTTTCATGGCGGCATCGAGAATGCCCTGCCGCCGCTCCATGCGAAGATCC
>JACQXP010000329.1 GCA_016208645.1 Candidatus Methylomirabilota bacterium
CTATTTCTTCTTCTAGCCGACCTCGTGTGAGCATGCAAGGAGCGGGCGTATGACCGAGCAGGGCAACGTCCTCGGATTTCCGATCCTGTCGCTCATCACCTTCCTGCCGCTGGTCGGGGTGGTCCTGCTGCTCCTGGTGGGGCGGGAACGGGTCCGGGCCATCCGCAACCTGGCCTTCCTCGTCTCCCTGGCCAGCTTCGCGGTCTCGCTCCTCCTGCCGTTGTACTACGACCGGTCCACGGCGGCCGTCCAGTTCGTGGAGCGGTTGACCTGGATCCCCACCATCGGGGTGACCTACTTCTTCGGGTTGGACGGGATCAGCCTGTGGCTGGTGATGCTCACCACCTTCCTGTCGCCCATCGCCGTCCTGTGCTCCTACGAATCCATCAAGCACCGGACGAAGGAATTCTACATCTTCCTCCTCATCCTGGAGACCGGGATGCTGGGGGTTTTCGTGGCCCTGGACTTCTTCCTCTTCTACGTGTTCTGGGAGGTCATGCTGGTCCCCATGTACTTTCTCATCGGGGTCTGGGGCAGCGACCGGCGCCTCTATTCGGCCATCAAGTTCTTCCTGTACACGCTGTTCGGCAGCGTCATCATGCTGCTGGGGATCCTGGCGGTGTACTTCTACGCCGGGGACCAGACCGGGCGGTACACCTTCGACGTCCTCCAGCTCATGCGGGTCGCCTATCCCCACGCGCCGGTCATCAACTTCCTGGGGGTGGCGCTCTCCTTCCAGGACCTGGTCTGGCTGGCCTTCGCCCTCTCCTTCGCCATCAAGGTTCCCATGTTCCCGTTCCACACCTGGCTGCCCGACGCCCACACCGACGCCCCCACGGCCGGCTCGGTGATCCTGGCCGGCGTCCTGCTGAAGATGGGGACCTACGGGTTCATCCGGTTCAACCTGCCCATGTTCCCCGAGGCCAGCCAGCACTTCGTGCCGCTGATCTTCGTCCTGTCCATCATCGCCATCATCTACGGGGCCATGGTGTGCATGGTCCAGCCGGACATGAAGCGGCTGATCGCCTACAGCTCCGTCAGCCACATGGGCTTCGTCATGCTGGGCATGTTCGCCTTCAATCCCCAGGGGGTCCAGGGCAGCCTCCTGCAGATGATCAACCACGGGCTGTCCACGGGCGGGCTCTTCCTTATCGTGGGCCTGATCTATGACCGGCGACACACCCGGCTCATCTCCGAGCTGGGCGGCATCTCCCGGCCGATGCCGGTCTATGCCACGCTCTTCGCCATCATCATGTTCGCCTCCATGGGGCTGCCGGGGCTGAACGGCTTCATCGGCGAGTTCCTGATCCTCATCGGGGCCTTCCAGGTCCGGTGGTGGTGGGGCGCCTTCGCCGTGACCGGGATCATCCTGGGCGCGGCCTACATGCTGTGGCTGTACCAGCGCACCATGTTCGGCGAGGTCACCAAGGAGGAGAACAAGAGCCTGGCCGACCTGGACGCCCGCGAGATGGCGACGCTTTTGCCCATCATCGCCTTCTGCTTCTGGATCGGCCTGTACCCGGCGCCGTTCCTCAAGGCCATGGAAGCCTCGGTGGCCAACGTGATCCAGATCGTGGAAAAGGGTGCGGCCGGGAAGGCGGTCGGCCCCAAGCAAGCTTCCGCCGGGCGCACCCAGGGGGTACCCGGCAATTCGGCAATTCGGCAACTGGGCAACTGGGCGATCCGGCAACCAGGCAACTCGGAACCCCAAATTGCCGAGTTGCCAAATCGCCAGATTGCCAATCTCGGCTCTCGGCTCGCAGCTCTCGACTCTAAGGGAAGCCGATGACCCCACTGTTCAATCCGGCGGACCTGATCCTGGCGGCGCCCGAGATCGTCGTCACGATCACCGGCCTCCTGGTGCTGCTGCTGGATCTCGCCGTGCGCGGCCGGAATCGGGGCTGGCTGGGCGCCCTGAGCGTGCTGGGGGTGACCGTCGCGCTGGGTCTCGTCCTCCGTCAAACTTCCGCCCCGGCGCGAGCGCTCGCCTTCAGCGGCCTGCACGTGGTGGACAACTACGCCAACTTCTTCAAGGTGGTGTTCCTCCTGAGCGCCATCATCGTCATCCTGCTCTCCGCCCGGACCCTGCAAGAGCAGGGGATGCCCGTGGGCGAATTCAACGCCCTCCTGCTGTTCGCCACCCTGGGGACCATGCTCATGGCGTCGGCGGCCGATCTCCTCTCGCTCTTCGTCGGGCTGGAGACCATGGCGGTCTGCACGTATGTCCTGTGCGGCTTCCTCAAGCGGGACCAGCGGTGCAACGAGGGGGCCCTCAAGTACCTCCTCATGGGGGCGTTCTCGACGGGGGTGGTTCTCTACGGGATGGTCCTGCTCTACGGCTTTGCCGGGAGCACCAATCTGGAGGCCATCGCCCGGACGATCGGGATGGGGACCTTCCGGAATCCCGCGCTCCTCATGGCCATGGTCCTGCTGGCGGCGGGCTTCGGCTTCAAGATCGCGGCCGTTCCCTTCCACATGTATCTGCCCGACATGTACGAGGGGGCGCCCACGCCCGTGGTGGCCTTCATGGCCGGGGCAGCGGAGCTGGCTGGGCTGGCAGTCCTGGTGCGGGTCTTCCTGCTGGCCATGCCGGGCCTCCAGGTGGACTGGGGCCTCCTGTTCTGGGTGCTGGCGGTCCTCACCATGACCATCGGGAATCTCGTGGCCATCGCCCAGGCCAATATCAAGCGGATGCTGGCCTACAGCACCATCGCCCACATGGGCTACCTTCTGATCGGGCCCGTGGTGGGCAGCCAGCTCGGGGTGGCGGCGGTGCTCTTCTATAGCCTGGTGTACGCCTGCATGACGATCGGGGCCTTCGGGATGGTGATCCTGCTCGCCCGCGGGACGGCGCGGGGGGATCAGATCGACGACTTCACCGGCTTGGCCCAGCGGAGCCCCCTGGCCGCCGCCATCATGCTGCTGTTCCTGCTGTCCCTGACGGGCATCCCGCCCACGGCCGGCTTCGTCGGGAAGTTCTACCTGTTCGCCGCCGCGGTGGACGCGGGGTACATCTGGCTGGTGCTCATCGCGGTGATCAACTCGGCCATCTCGCTCTTCTACTACATGCGGGTGGTGATGGTGATGTACATGCGGGATCTGCCGCCGCAGGGGATCGTCCTGAGCCGGTCGCCGGCCCTGTACCTGGCCCTGCTCCTGGCTGCGGCGGCCACGCTGCTCCTCGGCGTCTTCCCGGGCCCCGTCCTGGAATTCGCAAAGGCCTCCGCGGCAGGGATCGCAGGCTAACCACACGGAAATGCGGAATGCGGAATGCGGATTTTCATTCCGAAATCCGCAATCCGAAATGGTGAGATGGGCCTTCAAGCCGTGGCCGCCTGTGGACACCCTCGCATCAGATTCCCGACAAATCGGGGGAAGGGCTTGACAGCGGGGAGATTCGCGGATAGAAAAAGGAGGCTTTCCCACCTCCTGGTACCCCGCGCCTGACCGGGGGCCGTGTCATGGCCGACGAAGAACCCTCGGTCCTCAGGCAGCTCGCCCGGTTAAGCACCATCGGCGTCACCCTGGTGGCGGCCACGGCCATCGGCCTGGCGATCGGATACGGGTTGGATCGGGTGCTCGGCACCGGCCCGTGGCTGACGCTGATCTTCACGCTGTTCGGGATCGTGGCGGGGTTTCTGAATCTGTTCCGGGACGTGGGGATGATCGGGGGCAGACGCCGGAAGCCCTAGCTTGGGTACGGTTATGGCGACGGATGCAGCCGACAAGCGATCGGGTGGCAAAGGGTTCTGGTTGATCCTTGCTGGACTGGTGGGGGTGAACCTCGGGGTGAGCTTTTACTTCGCTCCGCGCCGGGTCGAACTACACCATGCGCCCGTCGTGCAATTGCCGAACTTCCTGGCGTTCCTGGGTGTCCCGGGGGAGTGGATGCCGGCCCACGTCACCTTTACCTGGCTGATCATGGCGATCCTCATGGTGGTGGGGGTGCTGGGAACCCGCGCGCTGAAGCCCGTCCCCGGCCCACTCCAGAACGTTGTGGAGGTCGTGATCGAGGCGTTCTGCGGATTGCTGGACCAGATGATCGGCCGGCAGGGGCGACAATTCCTCCCCCTCATCGGCACGGCCGGGTTGTTCATCCTCACCAGCAATCTCCTGGGCAACATCCCTGGCTTGCAACCACCCACGGCCAACTGGAACACCACCGTGGCCCTGGCCGTGACCGTGTTCCTCTCCTACAATTACTTCGGGATCCGGAAGCACGGTTTTTTGAACTACTTGAAGCACTTCTGCGGCCCGATATGGTGGTTGGCCCCCATCATGTTCGTCATCGAGTTCATCGGGCACCTGGCACGGCCGGTGTCTCTCTCCATCCGGCTCTTCGGCAACATCTTCGGCGAGGAGAGCGTTATTGTCATCTTGATCTCCCTGGCGTGGCTGGTGATGCCCTATTTGATCTGGCTGGGTATCATGCTGCCCCTGAGCCTGTTCACGGCTATCGTGCAGACCTTCGTCTTCATCATGCTGTCCATGGTGTATATCGCCGGCGCCGTGGAGGAGGGGCACGGCGAGGAGCATCACTGAGATCGGGAAAGCATTCAGGCGTTGACATGTCCGCGTCAGGTCGGCCGGCCGCGTGATGCGGGCGCGGGCGGACCCTGGGCTTGGCGGACCTCATGACGGGTCATTGGAAAGGAGGGAGTGGATGGGCGGCTTTGGCGGACGGGTGGCGTGGGTGACAATGGCACTTCTTCTCCTGGCGGTCGGGTCGGCCTTCGCGGCCGAGGCCGGCGCGCCCGGGGGCGGCGGGATGTCGGTGGGGGTGATCAGCATCATCACGGGCGGCTTCGCCATGGCGATCGCGTCGGCCGTGGCCGCCCTGGCCCAGAGCAAGGCCATCGTGGCGGCCCTGGATGGCATCGCGCGGCAGCCGAACGCGGCGCCCCGGATCCAGGTGGCCATGATCATCGGTCTGGCCCTGATCGAGTCGCTGGCAATCTACGTGCTCCTGATCTCCCTGATCGTCTTCTTCGTGAAGCCGTTCGGCGCCTAGCGTCGCTCGGGGGGACCTCGCGCTCGACCTGGCGGGTCCCCCCTTTTTGGGCGCGCTAATGTGCGATGCTTCACATGCCTGACGCGGGGACGGTTCTGCGTCGCGCGCAGGTGAGTGTCCGGACATGCGCCTTGATTATCTGCCGATCCTGATCCTGGTGGTCCTGGCCGCGCTGTTCGCGGGGGGCTCCATTCTTCTCTCCGCCCTCCTGGGGCCGCGCCGGCCAGACCCCGAGAAGCTCTCGCCCTACGAGTGCGGGATGGAGCCGGTGGGCACCGCCCGGGAGCCGTTTTCGATCAAGTTCTACCTCGTGGCGATGCTCTTCATCATCTTCGACATGGAGATCGTCTTCCTGTACCCCTGGGCGGTGGTCTTCAAGCAGCTCAAGCTGTTCGGCCTCGTCGCCATGGGAACGTTTTTGCTCGTCCTGCTGGCGGGGTACTTCTACGTTTGGAAGAAGGGCGGGTTGGAGTGGGATTGAGAGCCGCGAGCCGCGAGCCGAGAGGGGAGCAGAGGGGCTGAGGGGGAGCGGGGGGACCCCGGTGAAATTTCGAATGTCGAATTTCGAATGTCGAATTTGGCCAATCCGAAATCCGCAATCCGAAATCGGCAATGCGGACGGACGGGCCCCCGAATGATGGCTGCACCCAGAGGAACCCGAGGGGCGCCTTTCGCCGCAGGACCTGGTGCGCGTCTGCCGGTTCCTCCGCGACGACCCGGATCTGGCCTTCGACTTCCTGTCGGACGTCACGGGCGTGGACCGGTTGAAGCTCCCCCAGGCCTCGCCTCGCTTCGAGGTGGTCTACAACCTCTACTCGCTCCAGCACCGGCGCCGGCTGCGGCTCAAGGTCCGCGTGGACGAGGGGGAGGCGGTCCCCACGGTGACCGGCGTGTGGGAGACGGCCAACTGGCACGAGCGGGAGGTGTATGACCTGTTCGGCGTGCCCTTCGAGGGACACCCGGACCTCCGGCGCATCCTGATGCCCGACGATTGGGAAGGCCACCCCTTGCGCAAGGATTACCCGGTCGAGGCGTCGCCCAGGTGGTGGGAGGAAGAGCCGGCATGACCTCCACCCGGACCATGACCCTGAACATGGGCCCCCAGCACCCCTCGACCCACGGGGTGCTGCGCCTGGTCCTCACACTGGACGGCGAGGTGGTGGTCAAGTGCGCCCCCCACATCGGCTACCTCCACACCGGGATCGAGAAGGGGCTGGAGAGCAAGCGATACCAGCAGGGCATCCCCCTGACCGACCGGATGGACTACCTGGCGCCGCTCTCCAACAATCTGGCCCTGGTCCTGGCCATCGAGAAGGCCCTGGGGGTCACGCTGCCCGAACGGGCCCAGACGATCCGGGTCCTGCTCACCGAGCTCACCCGGATCAAGAGCCACCTGGTCTGGCTGGGAACCCACGCCCTGGACATCGGGGCCATGTCGGTCTTCCTGTACTGCTTCCGGGAGCGGGAAGCGATCTTGGACCTGTACGAGGCGGTGAGCGGCCAGCGGATGATGTCCAGCTACTTCCGCGTGGGGGGCCTGGCGTCGGACCTGCCCCCGGGTTTCGAGGACGCCGTCAAGGCCTTCCTGAGGACCTTCCCGGATCGCCTGGCGGAGTACGAGGCGCTCCTCACGGCGAACCCGCTCTGGCGCCAGCGCACGATCGGGATCGGCACCATCAAGCGGGAGGAGGCCATCGCCCTGGGCCTGTCGGGGCCGGGCCTGCGGGCCTGCGGGGTCGCCTACGACGTGCGGCGGGCCCACCCCTACAGCGGCTACGAGCGGTACAGCTTCGAGATCCCGCTGGGCAAGGCCGGGGACGTCTACGACCGCTACCTGGTCCGCATGGCGGAGATGCGGCAGAGCCACCGGATCGCCGGCCAGGCGCTGGAGCGGCTCACCCCCGGCCCCGTCAACGTGGCCGATCCCAAGCTCATCCCGCCCCCCAAGCCGCTCCTCAAGCGGTCCATGGAGGCCCTCATCCACCACTTCAAGCTGTACGCCGAGGGCTTCTCGGTCCCGGCGGGAGAGGTCTATCACGCCATCGAGGCCCCCAAGGGGGAGCTGGGCTGCTACCTGGTGAGTGACGGGAGCCCCCGGCCCTACCGGGTTCACTTTCGCGCCCCCTCCTTCGTGAACCTCCAGGCCCTGCCCAAGATGGTGGAGGGGTGCCTGGTGGCCGACGTGGTCGCCGTGATCGGGTCCCTGGATATCGTCCTGGGGGAGATCGACCGGTAGGGCAGCCAAGAGGAATGGGCCAGGGATGATCTCGGACGAGACGAAGAAGCGGTTTGACGCGCTTGTCAAGCGCTACCCGGAGAAGCGCTCGGGGCTGATCCCCATCCTCCACGAGGTCCAGGCGGAAGTGGGGTACCTTTCGCCCGAGGCCATCGCCTGGGTGGCCGCGTACCTCACGCTCAGCCCGGCCGACGTGATGAGCGTGGCCAGCTTCTACGACATGCTGCACCTGGAGCCGGTGGGAAAGCACATGATCTACGTGTGCCAGAATCTCACCTGCTCGCTCTTGGGCGCCGAGCCGCTGATCCGGCACCTGGAGGACCGGCTGGGGATCCGGATGGGCGAGACGACCCCCGACGGGCTCATCTCCCTCAAGCGGATGGAGTGCCTGGCCTCCTGCGGCACGGCGCCTGCGATCCAGATAGATGGGATTTTCTACGAGCGGGTGACCCCCCAGAAGCTGGACGAGCTGCTGGAGAAGCTGCGGAACGGCCGCCTCCGGGGGTCGCGGGCGTAGGACGCGGGGCCGACCGGGCCCGAACGCGAGACGCGGGATGGCATTCGAGAAGATCCTGACGCGGTACCAGGACGTCCCGAACTACACCGGGACGATTGACGAATACATCGCCCAGGGGGGTTACCAGGCGCTCCCCAAGGCGCTGCGGGAGTTCCAGCCCGCGGACCTCGTCGAGACCGTGAAGCGGTCAGGACTGCGGGGCCGGGGCGGCGCCGGGTTTCCCTGCGGGGTGAAGTGGGGGTTCATCCCCAAGGATTCGCCCAGGCCCAAGTACCTGGTCTGCAACTGCGACGAGAGCGAGCCGGGCACCTTCAAGGATCGGATGCTCATCGAGGAGGAGCCGCACCAGCTCATCGAAGGCATCGTCATCTCCAGCTACGCCATCGGCTGCCACCTGGCCTTCATCTACTGCCGGGGGGAGTTCGTCTCCGGGGCCCAGGTGCTGGAACGCGCACTGCGCGAGGCCTACGGGCGCGGCTTCCTGGGCAGGAACATCCTGGGCAGCGGCTTCGAGCTGGACGTGCACGTCCACCGGGGGGCCGGCGCCTACATCTGCGGAGAGGAGACCGGCCTCCTGGAATCGCTGGAGGGGAAGCGCGGGCAGCCCCGCATGAAGCCGCCCTTCCCGGCCATCTCGGGCCTCTACCGTTCGCCGACCGTGGTCAACAACGTCGAGACCCTCTCCAATATCCCCCACATCGTGCTGCGCGGCGCGGAATGGTACGCCAGCATCGGCCCGCCCAAGAGCGCCGGCCCACGCCTCTTCTCGGTGAGCGGACACGTGGAGCGGCCGGGGAACTACGAACTCCCCATGAGCATCACGCTGCGGGAGCTGATCTTCGACCACGCCGGCGGCATCCCAAACGGCCGGCGCCTGAAGGCCGTGATCCCCGGGGGGTCCTCGGCCCCGGTCCTGACGGAGCAGCACCTGGACGTGGGCATGGACTTCGAGTCGCTGGCGGCGGCCGGGTCCATGGGCGGCTCGGGCGGGGTCATCGTCATGGACGACACCGTCTGCATGGTCCGGGTGGGCGAGATCGTCTCGCGCTTCTACCACCACGAATCCTGCGGCCAGTGCACCCAGTGCCGCGAGGGCACCGCCTGGCTGCACAAGGTCCTGCGGCGGATCGAGCACGGCCAGGGGCGGAAAGAGGACCTGGATGTGCTCCTGGACATGTGCGACAACATGAAGGGGAAGACCATCTGCGTGCTGAGCGACGCCGCGGCCATGCCCATCGAGAGCTACCTCGCGCATTTCCGGGAGGAGTTCGAGATCCACATCCGGGAGCGCACCTGTCCGTTCGAGGGACGGGGCGCGTTCTGAATTCCCCTCACCCTCCCCTCTCCCACATCGTGGGGAGAGGGTACGGGAGAGGGGGATTGGCTCCGTCAGGCTGAACGAGCAACGGTCGCGCGGGCGGGCAGCCGCCTGGCGCGTTGAAGGATGGCGTGATGCCGACATTGAAGATAGACGGGGTGGAGGTCACCGTTCCCGCCCAGACGACCATCATCGAGGCGGCAGAGCGGCTGGGGATCGAGATCCCGCGCTACTGTTACCATCCGGGCCTCAGCGTGGTGGGGCAGTGCCGGATGTGCCAGGTGGAAGTGGAGCGGATGCCCAAGCTGGCCATCGCCTGCAACACCCCGGTGGCGGACGGGATGGTTGTTTCCACCCGCTCGCCCAAGGTGGAGAAGGCGCGGCGGGCCGTACTGGAGTTCTATCTCCTGAATCACCCCCTGGACTGCCCCATCTGCGACAAGGGGGGCGAGTGCCCGCTGCAGGATTACACCCTTGCCTACGGTCCGGGCGAGAGCCGGTCCGTCGAGGAGAAGATCCAGCGGGTCAAGCACAAGGTGCTGGGCCCCCACATCGTCTTCGACGCCGAGCGGTGCATCCTCTGCACCCGGTGCGTCCGGTTCTGCCACGAGATCCCCAAGACCGGGGAGCTGGGGGTCTTCTCCCGGGGGGACCAATCGGAGATCAACCTGTTCCCGGGCAAGGTGTTGGACAACGCCTATTCGGGCAACGTGATTGACCTCTGTCCCGTGGGGGCCCTGACATCCAGGCAGTACCGGTTCCAGTCCCGGCCCTGGGACCTGGTGCGGCACACCGAGAGCGTCTGCCCCTTGTGCAGCAACGGCTGCAACGTCGTCCTGGATGTCCGCCACCGGCAGCGGGGCGAGG
Organism: Candidatus Methylomirabilota bacterium; assembly: GCA_016208645.1. GTDB lineage: Bacteria > Methylomirabilota > Methylomirabilia > Methylomirabilales > 2-02-FULL-66-22 > 2-02-FULL-66-22. Next base: position 9,950 of record JACQXP010000329.1, read on the forward strand.
AACTGCTCCGCATCCGGCCGCGGGAGAACCCGGCGGTCAACCGGTGGTGGATGTGCGACGAGGGGCGCTTCACCTTCACCTACCTCCACGATCCGGCGCGGCTCCGCGTCCCGACCTGGCGCGAGGATGGTCCGCGGGGAGAGATGGCCTACGACGATCTGCTGCTGCGGGTGGCCCGCGCCATCCGGCGGGTCGTGGAGGCGCACGGCCCCGAAGCGGTGGGGTGCATCGCCTCGTCCTGGCAGGCCAACGAGGAGCTGTTCCTGGTCCGGCGCTTCTTCCGGGAGATTCTCGGGACGCCACACCTGGATTTCCGGGTGCGTCCCGTCCAGTTCCAGCCGAGCGACGCGTCCGAGGACGGGATCCTGCGCCGCACCGACAAGACCGCCAACAGCCGGGGCGCGCGCGACCTGGACCTCCGACCCGGACCGGGAGGGCTGGACGCGGCCGGGATGATCACGGCCGCAGCCGAGGGGCGCCTGAAGGCCCTCTTCGTCTTCGAGGAGGATCTGGTCCGCGCGTTCCCGGACGGCCCGCTGCGCGAGGCCCTGGGCCGCCTGGATCTCTTGGTGGCCTCCAGCCTGTTCCCCACGGAGACCACGGCGCTGGCGCACGCGGTCCTGCCGGCCCTTGGCTTCGCCGAGAAGGAAGGGAGCTTCACGAACTTCCAGGGCCGGATCCAGAAGATCCGCCGCGCGCTGACCCCGCATGTGGCGTCGCGGAGCCTGCCGGAGGCCTTGCGGGAGCTGGCCCTGAACCTCGGCCGGGACCTGGGCGGGATCGAGCCGGAGCAGGTGTGGGCCGCCATCGGGGAACGGCCGGGACCCTACCAGGGCATCGCCTGGAAGGACATCGGGGACCTCGGGCTCCTCCCCGAGGAGAGTTGAGAGCCGAGAGCTGAGAGCCGTGAGGCGTGAAGCGTGAGGGGACAGCGAGAAGCGGTGCCTTTCGCCTGACGCCTCACCCCTAACGCCTAACGGATCACGACCTGCGAATTACCCAGTAGCAGGACGGGCAACGCATGCTGGAAACGCTGGTCATCATGCTGGTCAAGATCGGGGTGGTGTTCGGCGCCCTGCTTTTGACCGTGGCATACATGACCTGGGTCGAACGGAAGGTCATCGCCGACATCCAGGTGCGCCTGGGGCCGACGCGGGTGGGCCCGTACGGCCTCCTGCAGCCCATCGCCGACGGCCTGAAGCTGATGTTCAAGGAGGACCTGATCCCGAGCCAGGTGGACCGGGTGATCTTCCTGCTGGCGCCCAGCCTGAGCATCATCCCCGCCTTCATCGCCTTTGCGGTGATTCCCTTCGGGGACACGACCACGCTCTTCGGCCTCTTGTCGAGGCCCGTCCCCCTGCACATCACCGACATTGACGTGGGGGTGCTGTTCGTCTTCGGGGTGGCCTCCCTGGGCGTGTATGGCATCGTCCTGGCCGGCTGGTCGTCCAACAACAAGTATTCGCTGCTGGGCGGCCTGCGCTCGTCGGCCCAGCTCATCAGCTACGAGCTGTCCATGGGCCTGTCGGTGGTGGGCGTCCTCCTGCTGGTGGGCTCCCTGAGCCTGGTGGACATCGTGAAGGCCCAGGCGGGGGTCTCCTGGTGGTTCGGCCTCCTTCCCGTCCCCAACTGGTTCCTCTTCAGCCAGCCCGTGGGGTTCTGTATCTACTTCTGCTGCGCCCTGGCGGAGACGAACCGGGCCCCCTTCGACCTGCCCGAGGCGGAGACGGAGCTGGTGGCGGGCTTCCACACCGAGTACAGCTCCATGAAGTTCGCCATGTTCTTCATGGCCGAGTACGCCAACATGATCACCGTGGCCGCCCTGGCCACCACCATGTTCCTGGGGGGCTGGCTGGGGCCCGTCGCCCCGTCCCCCGTCTGGTTCCTGGGCAAGGTCTTCTTCCTGCTGTTCCTGTTCATCTGGTTCCGGGCCACGCTGCCGCGGTTCCGGTACGATCAGCTCATGGGCTTCGGGTGGAAGCGGTTGCTGCCCCTGGCGCTCTTGAACACCGCGGTCACGGCCATCGCGGCGGTGAGGGGATAAGGTGGAGCTCCTGATCTTCGCGGGACTGGCGCTGGTGGCGGGCGTGTCCGGCCTCCTGGTGGTGGTCCAGCGGCACGCCGTCTACAGCGCCCTGTTCCTCATCCTCACCATGGGGGCCCTGGCCGGCATCTACATCCTGCTGGATGCGCACTTCGTCTGGGTCATCCAGGTCATCGTCTATGCCGGGGCCATCATGGTGCTCTTCCTCTTCGTGATCATGCTGCTGGACATTCGGAGCGAGCAGGCGCCCTGGGCCGCGCCGGACCGAGGCCGGATCCTGGTGGCGGTTCTCCTCTCCGTGGTGCTGCTCCTGGAGCTGGGGATTGCGGTGGCGCGGCGGTTCGTCCTGGCGCCGGCCGGAGGGCCGGCGGTGGCCAGAAACTTCGGGACGACCCAGACGGTGGGGCGGCTGCTGTTCACGGATTTCCTGTTTCCCTTCGAGATCACCTCCATCATCCTGCTGGTGGCGATGATCGGAGCCATGGTCCTGGCGAAGAAACGTCTGACCTGAGACTGACTCAATGGAAAATTTCAAACCGACAACTGACAACCGCCAATGAAAAACCGACAACCGACAATTTCAAACCGGCCAAAGTGTGAAAGGGCAAAGGTCAATGGGTCTCCCGGGCCGTTCGTTTTCAATTGTCAGTTGTCGGTTGTCAGTTTTGAAATGAGCCGGAGTTGGGAATGCGAGTTCCGCTAGAGGCGTATCTGATCCTGAGCGCGTACCTGTTCGCCCTGGGGGTGGTCGGGGTCGCGACCCGGCGCAACGCGCTGATCATCTTCATGTCCATCGAGTTGATGCTGAACGCGGTGAACCTGAGCTTCCTGGCCTTCGCCCGCTTCCTCAACTCCATGGACGGGCAGATCTTCGTCTTCTTCGTCATGGTGGTGGCGGCGGCCGAGGTGGCCGTGGGTCTGGCCATCATCATCACCATCTACCGGAACAAAGAGACGGTGGACGTCGCCGAACTGAACTTGCTGAAGTGGTGACCGAGAACCCGTGAGGCGGTAGGCGTGAGGCGTCAGGGGAAAATGAGGGCGGGTTTTCGCCTCCCGCCTCACCCCTCACGCCTTACGGCACCCTGGACACTCTGATGCTCAGTAGTCTCTGGTTAATTCCGGTCTGGCCCCTGCTGGGCTTCCTGTGGAACGGCTTCTTCGGCCGGCGGATCGGGAAGACCGCGGTGGGAACCATCGCCTGCGGGAGCGTGGGGCTGTCCCTGCTGGCCTCCCTGGGGGCGCTGGGGAAGCTCCTGGCCCGGCCGGCCGAGGCCCGCAGGGTCGAGCAGGTGCTGGCGCCCTGGATCGGCGCGGGGAACTTCCAGGCGGACTGGGGGCTGCTCCTGGATCCGCTCTCGGCCGTCATGATCCTGGTGGTGTCCGGCGTCGGGTTCCTGATCCACGTCTACTCCATCGGGTACATGCGCGAGGACCCGGACTACCCGCGCTTCTTCACCTACATGAATCTCTTCACCTTCTCCATGCTGATGCTGGTCCTGGCCAACAACTACCTCCTGCTCTACGTCTTCTGGGAGGCGGTCGGCCTGTGCTCCTACCTGCTCATCGGCTTCTGGTTCGAAAAGAAGTCGGCCGCCGACGCCGGCAAGAAGGCATTCATCGTCAACCGGGTGGGAGACTTCGGCTTCGCCCTGGGGGTGATGCTGCTCTGGACCAGCCTGGGGACGTTACGCTACGACCAGGTCTTCGCGGCGGCCCCGGCGCAGCTCGTGGCGGGCGGGGGCGTGGTGACGGCCATCACGCTGCTCCTGTTCCTGGGGGCCACCGGGAAATCGGCGCAGATTCCGCTGTACGTCTGGTTGCCGGATGCCATGGAGGGGCCGACGCCGGTCTCGGCCCTGATCCACGCCGCGACCATGGTCACGGCCGGGGTCTACATGGTGGCCCGATCGGCCCCGCTGTTCGAGATGGCCCCCCTCTCGCTGTCGGTGGTGGCCTGGATCGGGGGCCTCACCGCGGTCTTCGCCGCCACCATCGCGCTGGTGCAGACCGACATCAAGCGCATCGTGGCCTACTCGACCATCTCCCAGCTCGGGTACATGTTCCTGGGCTGCGGGGTGGGGGCGTACGCCGCGGCGATCTTCCACCTGATGACGCACGCCTTCTTCAAGGCGCTGCTCTTCCTGGGTTCGGGTTCGGTGATCCACGGGCTCTCGGGGGAGCAGGACATCCGGAAGATGGGTGGCCTGCGGAAGCACATGCCCATCACCGCCTGGACCTTCCTGATTGCGGCGCTGGCCAACGCGGGCATCTTCCCGCTGGCAGGGTTCTGGTCCAAGGACGAGATCCTGTACGGGGCCGCGGCCGGGGGGTACGGGGGGGTGTGGGCCCTCGGGGCGGCCGGGGCGTTCCTCACGGCGTTTTACATGCTGCGATGCTACTACCTCACCTTCGAGGGGCGGTCACGGGTGGAGCCGGAGGCGGCGCATCACCTGCACGAGTCGCCGCCCGTCATGACGGTGCCCCTGGTGATCCTGGCGGTCTTCGCGGCCCTGGTGGGGTTCGTCGGCGTCCCGCCGGAGCATGGGGCGTATCACCGGTTCGTGGAGCCGGTCTTCGCCGGCGCCAAGCAGGTGGCGGGGCACGCGGCCAGCGTGGGGGAGGTGCCCATGGCCATCCTCTCCCTGGCCATCGCCCTGGTGGGGGTCTGGGTCGCCACCCGCTTTTACGTCTGGCGCCCCGAGACGCCCGACCGGGTGGTCGGGCGGTATCCGGGAGTCTACCGGACCCTGCTACACAAGTACTACGTGGACGAACTGTACGACGCGCTGGTCGTGGAGCCCATCCGGCGCGGCTCGCTGTGGCTCTGGCGCCGGTTCGACGAGCCGGTGATTGACGGCTCGGTCAACGGCATCGGGGCCCTGATCCGGGTGGGGAGCCTGGCGCTGCGCCGCGTCCAGACCGGGTATGTCATGAGCTACGTCCTGAGCTTCATCGTCGGGGTGGTGGCGATCCTCGGCTATTTTGCGTTCTGGCGATGACCCCTCTCCCTGGCCCTCTCCCCTCATGAGGGGAGAGGGAACGCCTGCCTGCCGGCAGGCAGGGGTGAGGGGAGATCGGGAATGGACTCGTGAGTAACTTCCCCCTCATTTCAACGGTGGTTTTCCTCCCGCTCTTGGGGGTGGCTCTCCTGCTCCTGGTGGATCGGCGGCGCGAGGCGGCCATCAAGCACCTGACATTCGCGGTCTCGGTCCTCACCTTCCTGGTCTCCCTGCTGCTCTACCGGGGCTTCCAGCTCAACGTGCCGGGGATGCAGTTCGTGGAGCGGAAGCCCTGGATCGCCGGCCTCGGGGTGCAGTATTTCGTGGGGGTGGACGGGATCAGCCTGCTCCTGGTCCTGCTCACGACGTTCCTGACGGCCATCGCCATCCTCTCCTCCTACACCGCCATCACGACCTCGGTGAAGGAGTACATGATCTGCATGCTGCTCCTGGAGACCGGGATGCTGGGGGTCTTCGTGGCCCTGGACCTGGTTTTGTTCTACGTCTTCTGGGAGGGGATGCTGATCCCCATGTACTTCCTGATCGGCGTCTGGGGCGGGCCGCGCCGGATCTACGCCACCATCAAGTTCTTCCTGTACACCATGGCGGGCGGCGTGCTGATGCTGGTGGGCATCATCGCGCTCTACTATCTCAACGGCGGCCGGCCCGGTGGGGAGTACACCTTCGATCTCCTCAAGATGTACGGCCTGGATCTCCCCTTGCGGACCCAGGTCTGGCTGTTCCTGGCCTTCGCCGTGGCTTTCGCCATCAAGGTCCCCATGTTCCCCTTCCACACATGGCTGCCCGATGCCCACGTGGAGGCGCCCACGGCCGGCTCGGTGATCCTGGCAGGGGTCCTCTTGAAGATGGGGACCTATGGGTTCCTGCGCTTCGCCCTGCCCCTGTTCCCCGAGGCCACCCGATACTTCACGCCGCTCTTCTCGTGGCTGGCCATCATCGGCATCCTGTACGGGGCGCTGGTCTCCATGGTCCAGCCGGACCTGAAGAAGCTGGTGGCCTACAGCTCGGTCAGCCACCTGGGCTTCGTGATGCTGGGGATCTTCGCCCTGACCATCCAGGGGGTGGAGGGCGGGATCCTCCAGATGATCAACCACGGCCTCTCCACCGGCGCCCTGTTCCTCATCGTGGGCATGATCTACGAGCGGCGCCACACCCGGATGATCGAGGATTTCGGCGGGCTGGCGCGGGTCATCCCGGTCTTCACGGCCTTCTTCCTCATTGTCACGCTCTCCTCCATCGGCCTGCCGGGCCTGAACGGGTTCGTGGGCGAGTTCCTGATCCTGGTGGGGACGTTCCGGGTCAACGTCCTGTATGCGGTCCTGGCCACCTCGTGCGTCATCCTGGCCGCGGTCTACATGCTCTGGATGTTCCAGCGGGTAATGTTCGGCAAGGTGACCCATGAGGCCAATCGCCGCCTGACGGATCTGACGGCGCGGGAGGTCGCGGTCCTGGTGCCGGTGCTCCTGTTCATCGTCTGGATCGGGATCTATCCCCGCCCGTTCCTCGCGACGACAGAGGCCTCGGTGAAGCAGTTGCTGGCCCAGGTGCACATCCGGTATCGGGCCGACGGGCCACGGGGAGGGACCCCGCCGATCCCGACGGAGTCGGGAAAGGCGGGGATGGGGCCCCGCGTGATGGATGCGAGCCGAGAGCCGAGAGCCGAGAGCCGAGAAGAACTGACAGCGACAGCGAAGCGACACCCA
>JACQXP010000330.1 GCA_016208645.1 Candidatus Methylomirabilota bacterium
GCCCGCAGCCAATCCCACTGACACTACCAGGCTGAACAACGTTATCTTTCGCATCTGTCTCCCTCCTTGCCGGCCCCGGCGGCCGCCGGATCGTTCGTTTGGAGGGTAAGACAAGCGCCCCCGAGAAAAGTTCCCCACCCACACACACGGCCGGAGCGTTTTCGACCGAAGAGGAGCGTACGAGAGTACGAATGTACGAAAGTACGCGGGCGCGAGGAAGACCGAATCTCGATTCCCCGCGTACATTCGTACGGTCGTACCTGCGTACGCCCTTCAGAGACTGAGCCTCCCAGCCGTCCAGCATCCGAGCGAGAGGATCAGCGGCAGCGGGTGGAGAGGATCTCGCGGGCCAGGGCCGCCTCGGGCGCCTGCGGGTACCGGTCGGCGACGTCCTGAAGCATCCGGCATCCGGCGTGGTCACCCGTGGCCAGAACTGCTTGGGCCTGGCGGTAGAGGGCCGTGGGGATCAGGGGGCTGTCGGGAAACTCGCGGGCTAAGGCCGCGTACTCGGCGATGGCCTCGGTGTAGCGACGCTGGGCGACGTAGGCATCCGCCAGGCGCAGCCGAGCGTCGGGAATCCGGGGGTCGCGTGGGTTCTGCGCCATAAAGGCTCGGAGGCCATCAATGGCCCGGTCGTAACGCTGGCTATTCGTGTCCGCCAGCGCGGCAGCGTAAAGCTCGTCCGCCGACTTGGGGGGGATCGAGGAGACCGAACCCTCCTTTGCCCGGGTCGGCGATTGCGCAGGGGCTGGAGCGGATTGCCGGAGGCGCCCGCCGGCTACCCCGGACTCCGGGCTCTTGGCGCCGGGTTCCAGGGACGGCTCCACAGCTTTCGGGGATTCCGAAGGAGCGGCCGTCTTCCCCACCTCCTTTGCCTCATCGCGGAGGGCCGATGCCGCATGCTCCTTCTCGGCTTCCAGACTGGCCCGAGGTGAGGGTGTGACCGCATCGGCTGGAGCCGCAGGGCGTTCGATTTGGTCTGCCTTTGGGGGCTCTGCCGAGGGCGTGGCGCCCTCCATTTTCTGTAGTGGCTCAGCGGCTCCTGGTGGCGCCGCCGGGGCCGGCGCCTCGCGTGCCACAGGAGGCGGCGCGGCAGGTTGCGGCTCAGCCGCCCGGCGGAGTTCCGGCGAGCGCTGGTAGAGCAGCAGGCCCGCGAAGGCCACAAGGACCAGGGCCAGGGCCTGGATGGGGACCTTCACACGGAGCGGGAAGAAGAGCCAGTGGACGGACCGCTGCCACCGGGTGGGGGCCTCGATCCGCTGGCGGACCCGGACCGCGAAGCCCGGGGACGGCTCGGCCCCCCCGAGATCCGAGACGGCCTGCATCGCCTTGCGGAAGGCGGCCCACTCCGCCCGGCACTCGGGACAGCTTGCCAGGTGCTGGGTGATGGTCACCAGCGGAGCGCCCGAGAGGGCATTGTCGTACAGGTCCGAGAAGGCGTCGCAGGCTTCGTGGCAGGTCATGCGTCGCTCACATCACAGGTGCGGCGCGAGCCGCGCCTTCATCTCCATCCGGGCGCGATGCAGCCGCGATCGGACGGTGCCCAGCTCCACCCCCAGGATCTGTGCGATCTCCTCGTAGGAGAGGCCCTGGATCTCCCGGAGCACCAGGATGATCCGGTGCTCCCGGGTGAGGTGGGCCAGCTCCGCCTGGACGATTCGCGCGCGGTCCGCCCGTTCCAGGAGGACGTCGGCGCGCGGGGCCTCGTCCGCCAGTCGGTCCACAGGAGCCGGGGGGTCGTCGCCCCCGCCATCCGGTCGCTCGCCGCCCCGTCCCTGACGGGGCGGCTGCCGCCAGCGGGCCTTCAGGTGGTTCAGGCAGTGATGGCTGGTGATGCTATACAGCCAGGTGGAGAACCGAGAGGCGCCCCTGAACCTCTTCAGGCCCCGGTAGGCCTTCAGGAAGATCTCCTGGGCCAGGTCCTCGGCCTCCGCCCGGTCCCCCACCATGCGGAGCGCCAGCGTAAACACCCACCCCTGGTAGCGGCGGACCAGCGTCTCGAAGGCCCCGGCATCCCCGGCCTGCGCCCGGTCCACCAACCCGGGGTCCTCGTCCCCTGCCATTCCGGCCGGCGGCACCGCCGAACCCGCTCCCGCCGCCGCAGGCCGCTGCACGCTTAGACCTCGGGGCAGCGCCGGAAGTTCCGGCCCCGCCGCCGCGTCTGCTCACCCGCCGGGACTCTTCCTGCCGTCGTCGTCACGTGTCTGCCGGTCATGCCAGGCATTCGGATCGCAGAGGCCCCGGCCCGGGCAGGACCTTGCCGCCCTGCTCCCCGGTCAGGATAGACCCTCCTCAGGGGTGGAGTGTCGCACACGGCGCGACGGGGCGTCAAGGGAAGCCCCCGGATCCCCTCGGGGACCCTGGGTGCATTTTTTTCTTGCCAGCCCCGAAGGGGTCTGGTAATGTCCGCCCAGTCGAGTTCGACTGATCAGTCGGATATGACCGAAAGGCCGATTCGAGGCGAGCATGCCAGAGCTGGCCCTCAAGCAAAGCCGGGCAAACCGGCGCCGCGCCCAGAGCTTCGAGAACCTCGTCCAGGCGGGCCTCGCGGTCATCGCCAAGCGCGGTCTGTACGAGACCACCGTCGAGCACATCACCGAGGCCGCCGACGTCGGGAAGGGGACCTTCTACGCCCACTTTCCCTCCAAGGAGGACCTGGTCCATCACCTGGTGCGGCTCGGATTCGACGAACTCATCGCCGTGGGGCGGGCGGGGGCGCCGGCGGGACGGACCCCGGCCGACCGGCTGGCGGGGCTGATCCAGGAGCAACTGCGGGTACTGGGGCGCCGCCGCGATCTGGTCATCCTGCTGCACCAGGTGCGGGGGCTCCTGATCCTGCAGCCCGAAGCGCGCCAGCGTCTCCGCCAGGAGTACCAGCGCTACGTCCGGTTCCTGGCGGAGGAGTGCCGGGAGGTCCTGGGGAAACCCGGACTCAGCCAGGCAGAAGCCCAGGATCTGGCCTGCGCCATCGCCGGGTTCGTGGCGGGCACGCTCTCCTACGAGATGTTGGTGCGCGGCCGCCAGGGCATGCAGGCCGCACTCCGAGGTCCCATCAACGCCTTTGCCGCGGGCGTGGCCGCGCGGTACACTTCGTCGCGGCGCCCGGGGAACGGGAGCCGCCCCCGCTGAGGGGCCCTCGCCTCCCGAGGAGGGGGATCGAGACATACAGGGCAGAGCGTGGTGGCCGGTCCATGTCCGCCGGGCCAGCCACCCACAGCGTTTTTTCTTGCACTGGGGGGCGGCATTGCATATGCTGGCGCTCAGGTTTGCTCGATGACTCTTCGCGACATCGGATACGCGCCTGGCGTCCAACGGATCGAGAAAGGAGGCATCTGATGCGAGAGCAGTCACGCATGCGCATCCTCTTCACGGTGGGTGTCCTGGTGGGCTCCCTGGCGCTCCTCGGCTGCCCCAAGCGGCCCGAGGTGGGCCAGGCTGGCCCGGGAGCCGTGGGCCCGTCGGCGGCGAAGGCGCCGAGCGGCCCGGCTGGCCCCACCCCCCGGGCGGGGGAGACCCCGGTGACCCGGGCGACCCCGCCGGCCGAGACGGCCGTCCGCCCGGCCCCCGGAGCCGCGGTTGCGGCCGCCTCCCCCTTGAAGGACGTGTTCTTTGACTTCGACAAGTCCAACATCCGGGACGACCAGAAGGCGGCCCTGACCGCCAACGTCGCCTGGCTGAAGTCGAACTCCGGGGTGAAGCTCACCGTGGAGGGCCACTGCGATGAGCGGGGCACGGCCGAGTACAACCTCGGTCTGGGGGAGCGCCGGGCCAAGGCGGTGAAGGACTACCTGGTGGCCGCCGGGATCGCCGCGGACCGGCTCGCCACCATCAGCTACGGCAAGGAGCGCCCCTTCGTCCTCGGGCATGACGAGAGCGCCTGGAAGTGGAACCGCCGGGGGCACATGGTGATCACCGGGAAGTAAGCACGCGCGGTTTCGGAATTCCACGAGGCCGCCTGTCCCCTCCCGCGGGGCAGGCGGCCTCGCTTTTCTACGAGAGCCGAGAGCCGAGACGGGGCGGGGTCTCGCCGCAATTTCGAATGTCGAATGTCGAATTTCGAATTTGAGCAATCCAAAATCCGAAATCCAAAATCCGAAATTGGACCAGGGGGAATTTGGCTTGCACTGCCTGCACGTTTTTGCAAGAATGCCGGTCGCCCGGGCGGCCTATCACCACCGGGGCGGGGGGGACAACTCTTGGAGGCTTGCTGGCCCAAGGGGGAGCGCCATGCCCAAAGGTTACGTCGGAAAACTGCTCTGGGTGGATCTGGCTTCGGGGAAGATCTCGACGACCGTCCTGGACGAGGCGACGGCCCAAGGCTACCTGGGCGGAAGTGGTCTGGGCGCCAGGCTGATCTATGACCGGCTGAAGACGATCAAGGATCCCCTGCATCCGTCCAACCCCCTCTGTCTCCTGCCGGGCCTCCTGTGCGGCAGCGTGGTCCCCGGGGCCAACCGGACGATGGTGTGCGCGCTGTCGCCGGCGACGGGCGCCTGGGGCGAGGCCCGGGCCGGCGGGGCGTGGGCCCCCATGCTGAAGTATGCCGGCTACGACGGGGTGATCTTCACCGGGAAGGCGAAGAAGCCGGTGTACGTCTGGATCGAGAACGATCAGGTGGAGATCCGCCCGGCGGAGAAGCTGTGGGGGAAGGGGTTCTACGAGACGGACGAGCGGCTGCTGCAGGAGACCCACCGGGACGCCATCGTGGCCGGCATCGGGCCGGCGGGGGAGAAGCTGTCGCGCATGGCCTGCGTCATGTTCGAGGGCAAGTACGCCCGCTCGGCCGGACGCACCGGCATGGGCGCCGTCATGGGGGCCAAGAACCTGAAGGCGGTGGTCGTCCGCGGCACCGGGGGCGTCCCCGTGGCCGATCCCATGGGCCTGATGAAGCGGGCGTCCGCCTATGGCGGAAAGGAAAAGCAGCGGTTCAAGCGGAACTTCGAGCTGGGAACGGCCGGCGGGGTGATGGGCGTGGAGGCGGTGGGGGACATGCCCATCCACAACTTCATGGGCGGGCGCTGGGCCGAGAAGGCGGAGCGGATCTCGGGCCAGACCATGTTCAAGAAGTACGGGAAGCACGAGCGGTCCTGCCTCTCCTGCCCGTCGAACTGCACCCTGGTGGTGGACATCCCCGGGACGGCCGTGGGCCACGCCCCCGAGTACGAGACCATCGGCGCCTTCGGGAGCATGTGCGAAAACGACAGCCTCGAGATCATCGGGCAGTGCAACGAGCTGTGCAACGATTACGGCCTGGACACGATCTCGGCCGGCAACACCATCGCCTTCGCCATGGAGGCGTTCGAAAAAGGGCTGCTGACGGAGGCCGACCTGGGCGGGATCCGGCTCACCTGGGGGAACGGGGAGGCCATGCTCGCCCTGCTGCACAAGATCGGGCGGCGCGAGGGGATCGGGGATATCCTGGCGGACGGCACGCGGCCGGCGGCAGAGCGCCTGGGCAAGGACTTCGGGGACATGGTGGTCGAGGTCAAGGGGGTCGAGATCCCGATGCACGACCCCCGCGCCTACTGGTCCAACGCCGTCAACTACGCCGTGGCCAACCGGGGCGCCTGCCACATGGAGGGAGTGACCTTCACCGTGGAGAGCGGCCTGCCCTTCCCGGACCTGGGGTACACGGCGCCCATGGATCCCTACATCACTGACGGGAAGGCGCAGCTGGCGGTGAAGATGCACGATCTCATGGTCCTCTACGACGGGCTGGGGATCTGCAAATTCTACATCGTGGTCTCCTACGGCCCGACCATCCTGGCGGAATGGTTGAACTACTGCACCGGCTGGAAGCTCACGCCCGAGGGGCTGATGCGGACGGCCGAGCGGATCTTCAACGTCAAGCGGTTGGTCAACGTCGCCCGGGGCCTCTCCCGCAAGGATGACACCCTGCCCAAGCGCCTGCTCAGCGTGCCGCAGCGGGATGACATCGGGCCGGTGGACCCCCAGGGCATGGAGCGCATGCTGACGGAGTACTACCGGATCCGGGGGTGGGACGAGAAGGGGATCCCCACCCGGGAGCGGCTGAAGGCGTTGCAGTTGGCCTGATCCGCAGGGCAACCCCTTCGGATCTGCGGTGGGGGTGGGCATGCACGTTGAACAGTGGATGAACCGGGATCTGGTGACGGTGTCGCCGGACGAGAGCTTCCGCACCGCCATGCACCTGATCCGCCAGAAGGGGATCCGCCACATCCCGGTGGTGGAGGGGAAACGGCTGGTGGGCATCGTCACCGACCGGGACCTGCGCCAGGCGGCGCCGTCGGGGGCGACGAGCCTGAGCATTCACGAGCTGCATTACATCCTGGAGAGACTGACGGTCCGCGAGATCATGACCAAACAGGTGGTCACCATCCGGCCGGAGCAGACGGTGGAAGAGGCGGCCCTGCTGCTCTTGGGACACCGGATCGGCGGGCTGCCCGTGGTGCGGGAGGGGGAACTCTGCGGCATCATCACCGAGACCGACATCCTGCAGGCCTTCCTCCAGCTCCGGGGCAAGGGGCCGCTGGACATCGCCTCCTCCATCGTGGAGATCGAACGGGAGAAGCGCGCCCAATGACGCGACCGCTCGGTACCACCGTCCTGGTCCTGGCCGCGGCCCTGCTCGCGGGGTGCGCCATCACCTCCGGTTCCACCCGCGAGTCCGTGGGCGAGACGATTCACGGCATCAGCGTCAGCAACACGATCCAGTTCCGCTACCAGGGGGACCGCGTGCTGGCCCCCCTGGGGCTCCGCGTCGAAACCTATCGCCGGGAGGTCTTCGTCTCCGGCCTGGTCCAGAACGACGCGCAGCGGGTCCGCGCCGTGGCCATCGCCCGCGACACGCCGGGGGTGCTTGCCGCCTACTTCGTGGATACGGACCTGCCCGGCCGGCCGGTGAGCCGCGCGCACTACCGCGCCGGCGCGGGACAGATCTGGTCGGCGCTGGTTGCCGCGGTCCGCGCGGCCGGCTACCAGGTCGAGGAGCGGCGAGAGGGCCGCAGCCTGGTCACGAGCTGGAGGCGGCTCTCGCCGAGCTGGCGGACGCTCTGGATGGGCAGCCAGGAGCGGGTGCGCCTTTCCCTGTTCCCTCATGGTGATGTCGTGACGGTGATCGCCGTGGTCGACCGTCTGGACGAGGGGAGCGTTTCCTGGCAGATCGAGCGCGAGCAGGCTGTCCTGGACGGCATTCGGGAAGCCCTGGAGCGGGAGGCCGCGTCCCGCTCGTAAGCCCCCCGCTTGCCCTCGCCTTCTCCCCCGTCGCACCCCACACCCACTTCCCGCCACTCCTGTGACGATCCCCGCGCCGTCGCCGTCCCCGCGGGCCGGAAACCGCCCTGCGGCCTCGGCGTCGCGCGAAGGAAGACGCACTCCTCCGGCGTGGTCCGGGGAGGAAAGGGCGGGATGGCCGACTCGATCCTGGAGGGATGCGGTGCTGGGGCGGACAAGGACGGGCGGCTAGACGACTTCTTCCATGGAGATCACCTGGCGCTTGTTGATGGCCATGAAGGGGGTGTGAGATTGGGCCTGCCCCTCGGCCACGGCATCGGTCAGGGCAAAAAAATCCCCCTTGAGGTTCAGGGCGTCCAGGGTCCGGATGTTCTTCGGCTTGCTCATCTTGCCGACGAGCACGCCAGCGATGGTTACCACCCTGACCTTGACCGAGGTTTCCTCCATCGCCATGGTGTTGCCTCCCTTGGATTGGCCTTGGATTGGCCGTGAACTGGCGTGAGCCCTGGCTGGGACCGCCCGTCGAATTGGCATCCCATACCACTACTGCCGCGCGATTGTCAACCGTTTTGGCCGCCAAATGAAAATATTCCCCCCGGGTCTCGCGCGCAGACAATTCCCCGCGCAAGGCGAAACCGTTTGATTTTTCTGGGGCTCTGTGGTAGAAAATCGCCTTACTTCGGCGACGGCCCTGGGACTCCGCAGGGCCGGATCGGGATCGGGGACCGCCGTCGTCCCTGCCAGGGGCGCCCATGGGCGACGTGACGGTCGTGACGGGCGGAACGGGCTTTGTCGGGGCTGCGGTCATCCGCCACCTGGTGGCGGCCGGGCATCACGTCCGGGCGCTGGCCCGCCCCGGCAGTGACCGCCGCCTGCTCGCCGACCTTCCCGTCGAAATCGCCGATGGCGACCTGACCGATGCCGCCTCTCTCGGGCACCTCCTGAAGGGCGGCGGGCGACTGTTCCACGTGGCCGCCTTCTACAGCCTGTGGGCCCGGGATCGCCGGCTGTTCTATGACATCAATGTGGAGGGCACGCGCCGGATCCTCCGGGCGGCGGCGGACGCGGGCGTGGGACGGGTGGTGTACACCAGCACCGTCGGGGCGCTGGGATCCCACCCGGCGGCGGTGCCGGGACCGAGGAGACGCCGGTCAGCCTGGCGGATATGGTGGGGGATTACAAGCGGTCCAAGTTCCTGGCCGAGGAGGTGGCGCGCGAGTTTGCCCGGCAGGGGCTGCCCGTGGTGATCGTGAATCCCAGCACCCCGGTCGGCCCCGGGGACATCAAACCCACTCCCACGGGACAAATGATCGTGGATTTCCTGCGCGGACGGATGTGGGCGTACCTCCCCACTGGGCTGAACCTTGTGGACGTGGATGACGTCGCCGCGGGACACCGGCTGGCGGCCGAGCGGGGGCGGGTCGGCGAGCGGTACATCCTCGGCGGCAGAAACCTCACCCTCCGCGAGATCTTCGGGCTCCTGGGACGGATCACGGGCATCCGGCCGCCCCGCCTCAAGGTGTCGGCCGGCCTGATCCTGCCCCTGGCCCGGCTGTCCGAGTGGATCGCGGATCACCTCACGGACCGGCCGCCCATGATCCCGGTGGATGCGGTCCGCATGGCGCAAAAGACCATGTTCTTCGACGGCCGGAAGGCCATCCGCGCGCTGGGGCTGCCCCAGTCCCCGGTGGAAGACGCGCTGGCCCGGGCGGTGCGGTGGTTTCGGGAGAAGGGGTACGCCCCCACCCCGTAGGACAGCGCCGAGAGCCGGGACCCAACGCACTGGCGACGGCCGATGTGCGTTGGGTGCCCGTGCGCCGAGAGGGGAGTACGCAGCGGCGCGCGGCCGGCGAGTTCTCGGGTGAGGGGCGTAGCTGAGTGGACATGGCGGAAATCCCGAGGCTCCTCCTGGGCAGCCTGCTGCTTCGCCCCTACGTGTTCGCCTTCCTGCTGCTGCACCTGCTGGGGGCGAGCGCGCTCCTCGGCTGGCGGCGCACGGGCGCCTTCACGCTCATCACCTGGGGGGTAGCGTTCGCGGCGGAGCACAGTTCGATCCGGACGGGCATCCCCTTCGGATGGTATTATTACATCCCCGCGACGGCCACGCGGGAGCTGTGGATCGCCGGCGTCCCGTTCTTTGATTCCCTGTCGTTCGCATTTCTCCTGGTGGCCAGCTACGGCCTGGCCTGGTTTCTCCTGGCCGGCGGCCGCCCCGTCTCCGATGGATCCAGCGGTCCCGTCGCGAGTGGCTGGGGGGTCGCCCCGCGGCCTCGCCGGATGCGCCATCTGGCGCTCGCGTCGCTCCTGTTCGTCCTGGTGGACGTGGTGATCGATCCGGTGGCCCTGCGGGGTGACCGGTGGTTCCTGGGCCAGCTCTACGGGTATCCCGAGCCGGGCATCTACTTCGGGGTGCCCCTGGCCAACTTCCTGGGGTGGGGCGTGGTGGGGGGAACGGCTACGGCGCTGTATCATGCATGGGAACGCCGCCTCCCCCCGGCGTCGGTGGCGCGGTTTGAGGGCCGGGCGGTCCTCTGCCCCGCGCTGTACTTCCTGGTCCTGGCCTTCAATCTGGCGATCACGTTTGCCCTGGGGGAATGGCGGCTCCTGCTGTGCGGGGTCCTGCTCACGCTGCCGGTATTCCTCTGGACCATAGCCGTCCTCGTGAGGCCGCGAGCGCTCGCTTGGAGACCGCGGCCGGAGGAGATACGCGCATGAGGTTTCCCATCCAGCTTCACTACACCTTGACGAAGTACATGGTGATGAACGCTCTGCGGGGGAAAAAGCGATACCCGTTCGTCCTGATGCTGGAGCCGACCCACCTGTGCAACCTGGCCTGCGAGGGGTGCGGCAAGATTCGCGAGTTCGAGAGCACCATCCGGGACATGCTCCCCCTGGAGACCTGCCTGAAGGCGGTGGACGAGTGCGGGGCCCCCATCGTCTCCATCTGCGGCGGCGAGCCGACCATCTACCCGCACCTGGGCGAGCTGGTCAACGAGTTGCTCCGCCGCAAGAAGTTCATCTACCTGTGCACCAACGCCATCAAGCTGGACAAGTGGCTTCCCCAGTGGAAGCCCAGCCCCTACATGACCATCAACGTCTCCATGGACGGCCTGGAGCCGACCCACGACCTGGTCCGTTCCCGCAAGGGGCTGTACCAGATCGACATCCGGATGATCAAGCTGGCGAAGTCCCTGGGCTTCCGGATCGTCACCAACACCACCGTCTACAAGGAGACCAAGATCGACGAGATCGAGCAGCTCTTCGCCGACCTCGCGGCCATCGGGGTGGATGGATTCCTGGTCTCCCCGGCGTACGAGTACACGGTCCTCAAGGGCCGGGACATCTTCCTGGAGAAGCGCCAAACCCACGAGAAGTTCCAGCGCGTCTGGGAGCTGTCCAAGCGGTACCGCCTCCTCAGCACGCCCATGTACCTGCGCTACCTCAAGGGTGAGCGGGAGCTGAAATGCTCCCCCTGGGGGAACCCCAATTTCAACCCCCAGGGCTGGAAGGGGCCCTGCTACCTCATCACCGACGCCCACTACCAGACCTTCGACGAGCTCATGACCAGGACCGACTGGGAGAAGTACGAGAACAAGCGGGACGACCGCTGCACCAACTGCATGATGCACAGCGGGTTCGAGCCCACCGTGATCCGGGAGGTGGGGAAGAGCTGGAAGGATCTCTGGGAGATGCTGCGCTGGAACTTCGCCTGAAGGAGATCCCGTGACCCCCCCCATCCCCAGCAGCCCGCGCCCCCACACCGCCGCGCCGGCCGAGGCCGCCCTGGATCAGGTCATCCAGCGCGGGGTCGAGCTCCTCCTGCAGGGCCAGGACCCGGCCGGCTTCTGGGTCCACGAGCTGGAGGCGGACGCCACCATCACCTCCGAATACCTCCTGCTGCGCCGGTGGCTCACCATCGCCGACGCCGCCACCGAGGCGAAGGCGATCCGGCACCTCCAGGCCATCCAGCTCCCCGAGGGGGGCTGGCCCATCTACCACAACGGGCCCGCCGACATCAGCGCCACCGTCAAGGCCTACTTCGCCCTGAAGATGGCGGGCGTCTCCCCCGATGCGCCCGGCATGGCACGGGCGCGCCAGACGGTGCTGGAGCTGGGCGGAATCACCCGGGTCAACGTCTTCAGCAAGATCCTGCTGGCGCTCTTCGGCGAGTATCCGTGGGACGGGGTGCCCTGTATGCCGGTGGAGATCTGCCTGCTCCCCCGCTGGTTCTACTTCAACCTCTACGAGATCTCCTACTGGTCCCGGACCGTCCTGGTGCCGCTCTTGATCATCTTCGCGCACCGACCTGTCCGGCCCGTGCCCCGCGACGCGGGACTGGACGAGTTGTACCTGCTCCCGCGGGAGCAGACGACCTTCTCGCTGCCGCGGGACCCCCAGACCTTCACCTGGCGGAACTTCTTCCTGGTCGTGGACCGGATCCTGCGATTCCACGATCGGTTCGCCCCGCGCGCGTCCCGGCAGCGCGCCATCCGGGAGGCGACACGCTGGATGCTCGAGCGCATGCAGGGCGAGGGCGGCCTGGGTGGGATCTACCCCGCCATGGCGAACTCCGTCGTGGCCCTGACCTGTCTGGGCTACCCCGTGGACCATCCCCTGGTCCGAAAGGCCCTCCGCGAGATCGATGCGCAGCGGGTCGAGACGGCCGACACGCTCCGCGTCCAGCCCTGTCTGTCGCCGGTGTGGGACACCGCGCTCACCATCAACACGCTGATCGATGCCGGGCTTCCCCCCGATCACCCGGCCCTGGGCAGGGCCGGCAAGTGGCTGCTCGGCAAGCAGACGCGTCGCACCGGGGACTGGCGGCTGAAGGCGCCCGCGACGCCGCCGGGAGGCTGGCCCTTCCAGTTCGAGAACGAGTTCTATCCCGACGTGGATGATACGGCCGCGGTGCTCATGGCCCTCCGCAAGATCCGCGTCCCCGACGAGGAGGCCAAGACCCGCGGAATCGCCCGCGGGCTCAACTGGATCCTCGCCCTGCAGGGGAGGGACGGGGGCTGGGGGGCCTACGACAAGGACAACAACCGGATGGTGTTCAACCTGATCCCCTTCGCCGACCACGGCGCCCTCATGGATCCCAGCACCGAGGACCTGGCGGGCCGCGTCCTGGAGGCGCTGGGGTACCTGGGGTTCCGGCCGGACGAGCCGGCGGCGGCGAAGGCCATCGCCTTCCTCAAGACGCGCCAGTGCTGGGACGGCTCCTGGTACGGGCGCTGGGGGGTGAACTACCTCTACGGCACGTGGTCGGTCCTGGCCGGCCTCGACGCCATCGGCGAGGACATGGGCGCCCCCTACGTCCGCAGGGCCGTGGCCTGGATCCTGAGCCGCCAGAATCCCGACGGTGGCTGGGGCGAGTCCTGCTATACCTACGACGATCCCCGCACGGCCGGCATGGGCAAGAGCACGGCGTCGCAGACCGCCTGGGCGCTCTTGGCGCTGCTGCACGCGGGCGAAGCGGCGCATCCCGCCGTGGCCCGAGGCATCCGGTTCCTCCTGGAGACGCGGACGCCTGACGGGCTCTGGCACGAGGCGGAGTTCACCGGGACGGGCTTCCCGCGAGTCTTCTACCTCCGGTACCACGGCTACTCAGTCTTCTTCCCCCTCTGGGCCCTGGCCCTGTATCGCCGCCGCCTGTCGGCCGCGACGGGGAGTCGCCAGGCGTCCGTCACCCGCCTCCGGCATCCCGAGACACGGGTGTGAGCCGCAGGGATCGCCCGGACCGGCGACGAGGCACCTCCCTCCTGCGTTCCTGCCTGCCGCATCACTGTCCCACAAGCCACGCGTGGGTTCCGGGGACATCCGTCGGGGTCTCCGGGATCTCCATGGCGGACGCTCGCGGGTAGGGCGGCGGTGGATCGTCCCATCGCGCTGGTGGTGGCCCTGGCGCAGGAGCGGCGGCCGCTCCAGCGCCGGCTGGCGGCCGCACGGCAGGGGCGAGCGGACGAATTCCGTCTGATCGCCGGTGAACTCGCGGGCCAGGCCGCGGTCCTCATCCAGGCCGGCATCGGACGGGATCGCGCCCGCCGCGCCCTCCTGGCGGCCGCGCACCGGTTCCCCTTTCGCGCCGCCTGGTCATTGGGATTCGCGGGTGGGCTGGCCGAGACTCTGTGTGCCGGCGATGTCGTCTGCCCGGCCGCGGTCTTGCTGGACGATGGGCGGACCGGCCGATCCTTCGGCGTGGCCCCCGCCCAGACGGCGGTGCGCGCCGCCCTCGCCGCCGCCGGACTCCGCATCCATGACGGGCCGCTCCTCACGGTGGATGATCCCCTGCGGACCCCGGAGGTGAAACGGGCGGCGCATCGGCGCACCGGGGCGGTCGCGGTGGACATGGAAGCGGCGGGCGTGGCCGAGGCGGCGCGGGACCTGGGGATTCCGTGGCTGGCCATCAAGGCGGTGGTGGATGCGGCCGGGGAGACGCTGCCCGCCTTTCTGGCGGGCTGCACGACGGCCCGGGGCGACCTCCGTTGGCGGGGCCTGCTCCGGGGCCTCGCGTCGCGCAGGGGCGGGCGCACGCTCTGGCGGCTTCACCGGGCGTCCGGCCGGGCCGCCCGGGGCCTCCAGCGCGCGCTGGACGTGGCGTTCGCGGCCTGGTCGCCTTGACGTCACCGTCGCACTCCAGTAGGATGGAAGCGCCTCCGGGCGGGGTGGATCTTCCGCCAGGGGTCGTGAAGACATTCCAGATCGGGTTCGCGGGCGCAGGGCTCAGGGCGAGGCGCAGCACGCCGGCTCCAGGGAAACGGGCTCTCCCCCGGGGCCATGCATGGAGGACCCAGGGGATTCCCAGTCTCAGGCAGTGGCTGGTCGGCGTGTTCCTCTTGGGGTCATTTTTCTTCGTTGCCGCCTGTGCCGCCGGACGGATCGTGGGGGAGACCTATCGCGATCCCGACCATGGGTTTCAGGTGCGGCTGCCGCCGGCGGGTGCGGGCTGGATCCCCAGGCCGCTGGATGGGGCAACCCTGTCCTTCGAATCTCCGGAATTGCGGGCGGCCATGGCGCTCCTGGTCGAGTGTTCCGCGCCGGAGACAGGGGACCTCCCGGGGGTGGCGCGCCACCTGTTCTTCGGGTTGGAGGGGGAGCGGATCGAGGCCCGTGAGGTCGTCCGCCTGCATGATGCCCCCGGGCTGCGGACCCGGCTCCGCGCCCGCCTGGACAATGCGCCGGTCGAGGTCGAGGGGGTGACATGGCGTCGGGCGCGGTGCCTGTACGATTTCATCTATGTCGCCCCCCCGGCCGCCTTCCCCCAGGGCCACCCGGATTTCGAGGCCTTCGTGCAGAGCTGGGCACCCCTCTCCGAACGGTGAACCGTTCCGGCGTTCCATCCCGGCCGAGTGCCATTCTGGCTGACTGATGCCTTCGCTCCGCAGCCTTGTCGAGGAACTGGGACAGCGCGCCTTGCGCCTGATCGTGGATCTGGGCGCCATGTCCCTCCTGGCCGGCCGCACCCTCTACCACGCGGTGACGCCCCCGTATCAGCCGCGACTGCTGATCGCCCAGATGGATCACATCGCCGTCCGGTCGGTCTCCATCGTGGGCGTGGCGGGGCTCTTCGTGGGGCTGGTGCTGGCCCTCCAGACGGCCTACGGCCTGGCCCGCTTCGGCGCCAAGGGGACCGTGGGGATCATCGTCGGCCTCAGCATGGTGCGGGAACTGGGGCCCGTCGTCACGGCCATCCTGGTGGGCGGCCGCGTGGGTTCGGGGTTCACGGCCGAGCTGGGCTCCATGAAGGTCACGGAGCAGATCGATGCCATGCGGGCCCTGACGGCTGACCTCCAGGTCATCACGACGCGCCTGCGCCAGGGGGAGGGGACGATCGGCGGCCTCCTGGAGGATCCCACCGTCTACGAGGACCTCTCGGCCCTGCTGCGCGGGGCGAACCGGAGCTGGGTGCTGCGCAGCCTCATCCGCGCCACGCGCGAGGACGGCGCGCGCGAGAAGCCCTGATCAATGCAAAACGGACAACCGACAACTGACAATGCAAATCGGCGACCACGGACTTGCAATGCAATCTGGATAATCGATAGCGGAAAACCGGAGAATTGGTCGGTCGTCAGTTGTCGGTTTGACA
>JACQXP010000340.1 GCA_016208645.1 Candidatus Methylomirabilota bacterium
CCAAGGCCAGCCGGGCTGAGCACGTCCGCGAGAATGCCGCCGCACTGGACTTCAGCCTGACCCCGGACGATCTCGAGGTGATCGACGCCAGCTTCCAGGCTTCCGCCTAGGGTTCAGACGAGGCCCAGAGGGGCCGAGGCCGCTTTAGCCGCCGGGGAAACGGGATACCTCCGCCTTTCGAGAATGGACTTGGCCGAACCGACCGGCCTGGGGTAACCTTGATGCGCAAAACGCCGCAAGGAGAGGTCCGAGTATGGAACGGCGCCGGTTGGGGCGGACGGGTCAGATGAGCACGGTGGTGGCATTCGGGGCCGCCGGGATCGGCCGGGTGGACCAGGACGTGGCCGATCGCGCCATCCAAATGGCCCTGGACCACGGGGTCAATCACATCGACGTGGCGCCGCGGTACGGGGATGCCGAGCTGCGGCTCAAGCCGTGGATGTCCGGGATCCGCGACCGGATCTTCCTCGGATGCAAAACGGCGCAGCGCGCCCGCGACGGCGCAAAGGCCGATCTGCACCGCTCGTTGGATCGGCTCGGCACGGATCGGTTCGACCTCTACTAGATGCCAAGGACCCGTGGGGCGACCGCCCCAAGACACACAGCACCTGGTACGAGCCGTTCACGGACCAGAAGATCATTGACCGGGCGGTGGCCTTCGTCCTCTCGCAGGCGGTGACGACGCTCTGCAGCGTCGGGGACGTGAAGGTGCTGCCGAAGTTCCTCTTGGCGGCCGATCGATACGAGCCCCTCGATCCAGACGCCCAGGCGGCGCTGGTTGCCACGGCGGGCCAGTATCACTCGCCGTTCGTCGGTTCGTGGGCGTGAGGGGCGGAGATCGTTCGAAACGCGTGTGCCGCCGACCGGTGAATCACCGATAAAACCCCAGAGGTGCAACACCCCCCCCTCACGCCTCAATTCCCTTCGACCTTTCCTACCAGCCGAGATACCTTCTTGTGACTTCGGTCGCGCCACGGCAAAGGGCAAGCGCTGAGTGTCTTGCCGGGTTCACGTTGAAGGAAGAAATGCGTATAGAGCGTTGCGGCATTCGTGCGATTCTGCTAGTCTTCCCGACCATGTCGGCAGGGCCCAGCCACGTGTGGAGGGGCTTTATCCTTACTCATTGAGTACAGAAGGTCGGGTCGCATTGTGGAGGCGGGAATCGCACATCGTCCAGGACGATGTCAGTGGGTGGATGGCACGACGCGTTGCCTTCCTCAGGTTCGGTAATCGCCCACAAAGGAGGGGGGCCATGCCGCTGGTTCGGATTTCACTGCGTGGGGGCAAGGCCGAGGCGTATCGCCGCGCGATCGGCGAGGCGGTGCATCGGGCGATGGTCGCAACGCTCAACGTTCCTGCGCTCGACCGGTTCCAGGTAATCACCGAGCACACCCCCGCGGGGCTCATCTACGATCCGGCGTATCTGGGCATCAACCGGACGGTTGACGTGATCTTCATACAGATCACCCTGAATGCCGGGCGCTCGGTCGAGCAGAAGCGAGCGCTGTATGCTCGGATCGTCGCCTTGCTCGCGGACAACCCGGGGGTGCGACCACAGGATGTCCTGATCAATCTGGTCGAGGTGCCGCGGGAGAACTGGTCTTTCGGCAACGGGGAGGCGCAGTACGCCGCATAGTGCCGGGCCA
>JACQXP010000341.1 GCA_016208645.1 Candidatus Methylomirabilota bacterium
GGCCAATCCCCCCTGGACTGAAGGCCGGGCTGGTGAGGGCGGGAGAGCGGTTCAAGGAATATAACGTCCTGCTCCAGCTTCACAAGTTCACCCCCGAAGTGATCGAAGTGAAGAAGGGGGATCGGGTGAGGCTGAACCTCCAGTCGCTGGATGTGGATCACGGCTTCTACCTCGATGGCTACGGGATCGAGGTAACGGTCCCCGGGCTCCTGAGCATCAAGACAGTCGAGTTCGTGGCCGATAAGCCAGGGGCCTTTCGGTTCCGGTGCTCCACCACCTGCGGCGCGTTTCACCCCTTCATGATCGGCAAGCTGATCGTCGGCCCCAACTACCGGTTCTGGCTGGCCCTCGCCGCCGTGGCGCTGGCCCCGGTCGGCACCCTGGCGTACCTCGGGCTTAACGGGGGAGGAAAAAATGGAAAGCCCTGCTAGGGAGGTGGTCATCCCGGCCCCGGCGGTCAAGCGGCCGGCGGGGAAACCCTGGCGGCGGCTCCTGGCCATCGACCTCATGGAGATCGGCATCGGCCGGAAGGTCCTGATGTCGCGGTTCTTCCAGCCGGTGCTGATCCTCGTCAACCTCTTCGTTTTCGTCATCCTGATCCTCGCGGGGCTCTACGGGAACCCCATCGGCAACCAGAATGCCGCCATCATCCTCATCTGGGTCTTCTGGTTCTTCCTGCTGATCTCGGTCCTGGTCCCGGTCGGTGGCAGATCCTGGTGCCTCATGTGCCCTCTGCCGGCTCCGGGGGAATGGCTGTCGCGGCTCAGCATCGTCCGGGTAAGCCACCGCACCTTCCCAAGCCTGGGCCGTCGGTGGCCCAAGGCTCTGGACAACATCTGGCTCCAAAACTTCGGCTTTCTCGGCGTCGCCACCCTGAGCCCGGTGATCCTCACCCGACCCTGGGCCACGTCCTACCTCATGATCCTCATGATCCTCCTGGCCGTGGCCCTCCCCCTTGTGTTCATCAAGCAGGCGAAGGTGGGGCGGCTCTTCTGCAAGTACGTCTGCCCCGTCGGGGGCTTCATCGGCCTCTACTCCCTGATGGGGGCCCTGGAGATCAAGGCCAGGGATCCCGCCATCTGCCAGAAGTGCAAGGAGAAGAACTGCATCAAGGGCAACGAAAACGGGTGGGGGTGCCCCTGGTACGAATACCCGGGGAAGATGGAACGGAACCTGTATTGCGGCCTCTGCGCCGAGTGCATCAAGACCTGCGCCAACGACAACATCGCTTTCCGGACCAGGCCCTTTGCCTTCGACCTGCTGAAGAAGCGGAAGCTGGACGAGGCCTACAAGTCCTTCATCATGCTGGGGAGTGGCCTGTTGTTCCTGTCGGTCTTCTTCGGCTGGTGGGGGGCGCTGAAGGAGGTGGCCGACCCCCTGCACGGCGTCTTCCCGGCGGGGCCGGTGAGGTGGGGGGGCCTGCTCACATACTCGGCGCTCCTCTGGGGCGTGACTCTGGTAGTCATCCCGGCCATCCACCTTGGCTTCTCGTGGCTCTCCCGGGCGGCCGGCGGCGCCCGGGGGATCCCCCTGAAAAAGCTTTTCATCGACTACGCCTATGCCCTGGTCCCCCTGGGTCTGATGGCCTGGCTTGCCTTCGTCCTGGGAATGATCATGGTAAACGGGTCGTACGTGGTTTCGGTCATCTCCGATCCTTTCGGCTGGGGCTGGGACCTGTTCGGGACCGCGGGGTATCACTGGAGGCCGTATTTCCCTGACCTGATCCCCTACCTTCAACTCCTCCTCCTACTTGTCGGCCTCGTGTGGGCCACGGCGGTCGGGCATACGGTTGCCGCCGAGAATTTCGGCGAAAACAGGAAGGCGCTGAGGGCCATGGTCCCTCTGGCAGGCTCCCTGGTCACCTATGCGGCGGCCTTCGTTTTCCTTTTCGTCATGGCCTGAGCGGAATGGTTCCGCCCCTCGTTCGACGCGATCTGCCGCAGGGTCGAGGGACCCAGGAGGTGTCCTTTCCCGGCAAGGGAGGAACCTGTTACGGTCTTTATTGCGAGGCCGGGCCTCGTGCCCCCCCCGGGCGTTCCACCGGCAGGCCGGGGCCACTCGAGGGACGCGAGTCGTGTCGCTCTGGCAGGAGGGAACAGCCAATGGGCGGA
>JACQXP010000342.1 GCA_016208645.1 Candidatus Methylomirabilota bacterium
ACATGTTCGGCATGGGCTGCGGCGGGCACGGGGGCCACCAGCACGGGTCGAAGCGCAAAGATGAGCCGGCCGACGAACACGCCGGACACGGCGCCCCGACCCTGACAAAGGCAGGGGCCACCCCGGCACGGCGGAGCGGCGGTTGCCACTGACACGGAGCAGTGGAATTGGGTATCCCAGGACGCGAGGGTGCAGTGACAAAGGGATAGTGGGACCAAGGGACAAAGTCATTTCGACTCACTGTGTTCCTCGGTCACTCTGTCCCTCTGTCCCTGAAGGAGTAGTGAAACCATGCGTCAGCTCAACTCGGTAGTGAAAGCCGTAGGCGGGATCGCCGTCGTCCTGCTGCTCGGGTATCTCTTCTACTTCGGCGGCACCGACCTCATCCGGAATCCCAGGGCGACTGCCACCGCAGCGGAGACGAAGCCAGCCCCGGCCGGCTGGGCTCCATCCCGACCGGACACCCTTGCGCCCCTCGTGGAGGAGGTCAAGCCTGCCGTGGTCAACATCAGCACCACGCAGGCGCCCCGGCAGCAGCCCCGCCGCGGGTTCCGGGCCCCGTTCCGCGGACAGGAGCCGTTCGAGGAGTTCTTCGAGCGGTTCTTCGGCGGTCCCATGCCGCAGGAGCCGCGCCCGCAGCAAAGCTTGGGCTCC
The DNA here is from genome assembly GCA_016208645.1 of Candidatus Methylomirabilota bacterium. GTDB lineage: Bacteria > Methylomirabilota > Methylomirabilia > Methylomirabilales > 2-02-FULL-66-22 > 2-02-FULL-66-22. Next base: position 655 of record JACQXP010000342.1, read on the forward strand.
GGCTTCATTATTGACAGAGATGGCTACATCCTGACGAACAACCACGTCATACAGCACGCCGGCATGATCATGGTGAAGCTGGCCAATGAGAAGGAATACGAGGCCAAGGTCGTCGGCCGCGATCCCCGGACCGATCTCGCCCTGATCAAGATCAATGCCCGAGGCGACCTCCCTGTGGTGCGCATCGGGGACTCGGACTCGCTTCAGGTCGGGGACTGGGTCCTCGCCATCGGCAATCCCTTCGGCCTGGGACAAACAGTCACGGCCGGCATCGTGAGCGCCAAGGGGCGGGTCATCGGGCAGGGCCCCTACGACGATTTCATCCAGACCGACGCCGCCATCAACCCCGGCAACTCGGGCGGTCCCCTGTTCAGCACGAAGGGCGAGGTGGTCGGGATCAACACCGCCATCTTCAGTCAGTCGGGCGGCAACATCGGGATCGGCTTTGCCGTGCCGGTGAACATGGCGAAGAGTCTGGTACCGCAACTGAAAGCCAAGG
>JACQXP010000261.1 GCA_016208645.1 Candidatus Methylomirabilota bacterium
TACGGGTGCCCCCCGGTGGTAAGCGGTGCCACGATAAACGTGCGGAGATGCGCGTTGAGTTCATCGGGTGACACGACAACGCACGGCCTCGTCTTGCGGATCTCCCGGCCACGTGTAGGATTGAGGTCAACCAGAAAGACCTCGCCGCGGCGAATCCCACCCACTACTTCCACTGCCACTCCCTGCTATCGAAGTGCGTCGCTGTCGGTTCGTCTAAGAGCCGGTCGTCGCCCCTCCGCCGCGCCAGCCTTGCTGCCTCGGCCCAACCTGATCGGGGCTGCACCGCTGCCCTGATGACGACGGCACCGTCTCGCACTCGGACCTCAACCTCGTCCGTCAGGCCGGCCTCTTCGATGACCGGCTTGGGCAGGCGGATCCCCCGGGAATTGCCGATCCGGACTAAGCGTGCCTTCATCTGAACGCACCTCCAGGGCGTGATCACAATGTACTCACACAACGTCCTTCTGTCAACCCTCTCGACCGCCGGGCGAACGGCGCGGCGGCTGGGCCGCAGGCGCGCAGGCTCGCGCGCATGCCGGAGTGCCTGGCGGCTTCAGCCGCTCGCTCAGGTCCGCGACCCGTTGACCTCTCCTGTCGCGGGGCGTAAACCTTCGCCGAGCAGCCCCTGGTAGCGCAGACGGGCGATCGCCCCCAGAGGCTGGAGGGTCGGCCCGCCCGCGGAGCCAAAGTTCGGACCCGCACAATGCACCTGCACTATCAGGGGACGTCCTTGACTAACTAAACCTACTCCCTTGCCGCTGGTCGCAGGCTCTTGTCGATGGCGGGTGCGCATATGCCCAGCAATGGAGCCACCTGGGTTCGGAGCATCCCCAGGTCCGGCACCTTGCACCACGTCATGCTCCGGGGGATCGAGCGGGGCCGGATCGTCCGGGACTGCAGGCATCGGGAGACGTTCGGGCCATGGATCCCATCGGCCGCTGGACCTCTGCCAGCGCGCAGGCATGGGGCATGCGTGGAGACGGATAAGTCAACTCCGTCAACAACCCTTTACGGCAACCGCAAAGGCCCCTCCGCGGATTGGATGGATCGGGGACCGGGAAAACCGTTGCGAGCGGACCGGCCATCTGGGATAGTGGCCCCGATGGGCGGGCCAAGGAGTGCGAGTCTTCGATCGGGGCTGGCGGCTGTGGCGGCGTTGGCAACGCTCATCGCGGGGTGCAGCGTGGAGCGGGCATTCATCTACTTTCCGAGCCGAGGCCTCCATGCGACGCCGGCCCAGTGGGGGCTCCGGTACGAGGACGCCGAGCTGCGGTCGTCGGATGGGGTGCGCCTGCACGGCTGGTTCGTCCCGGCCCAGGGAGGCGGGCCCACGTTGCTCTGGGCCCACGGGAATGCCGGGACGATCGCGGATCGCCTCCCCATCATTCAGTTCCTGCACGAGCGCCTCAAGATCGCCCTCCTGATCTTCGACTACCGCGGGTACGGCCGGAGCGAGGGCCGCCCCTCGGAGGAAGGAACATACCGGGACGCCGAGGCGGCCCTGGCGTACCTGCGGGGACGTCCCGACGTGGACGGGCGCCGGATCATCTATTACGGGGAATCCATCGGCTCGGCCATTGTCCTGGACCTGGCCACGCGGGAGGCTCCCGCCGGGCTCATCCTGGAGGCGCCCTTCACGTCTATCCGCGACATGGCGCGGACCCACTATCCATTCCTCCCGGTGTGGAACCTCCTCCGGACGAAATACGATTCCCTGGGGAAGATCGGCCGGGTCCAGGCCCCGCTCCTGCTTCTCCACGGGGACCGGGACAGAATCGTCCCCCTTGCGCAGGGACGTCGGCTCTTCGAGGCGGCGAATGCTCCCAAGGAATTCGTCGTAATCCCGGGGGCCGACCACAACGACGCCTGGACCGTCGGGCGCGAGACGATCCTCCTGGCCTGGGCGCGCTTTCTGGAAAGCCTCCCGTTGCCGCCCGGACCGCGGGGGTCATGATCCTGCGCCTGTTGTGCGTCCCTGACCACCATGCCGCTCATCACGCTCACAAATAGTCGGCTGAAGGTAGAAATCCTCCCCGAGGTGGGTGCCGGCGTCGTCACCTGTGCCGCTCGGTTGGGGGAGACGTGGGTGCCGATCATGCGCCCGACGCCACGCGAGGCGCTGGCCGAGGGCGACTCGTCACGGATGGCCAGTTACCTGCTCGTGCCATTCTCCAACCGACTGCGCGACGCGCGCTTTCAATTCAGAGGGCGAACGTACCAGCTCAGGCCGAACATGCCTGAAGGCCACGTGATCCATGGCGACGTGCGCCAGCGGCCCTGGGTGGTGAAAGAGGCACGCAGCGACGCGCTGACGCTGGCCTTCGACTCGCAGGACTTCGCCGACATGAATTTCCCTTTCCCCTTCACCGCGGTGGTCCACTACGAACTCTCCGGCGAGGCGTTCGACTCGACGCTGACGCTGACCAATGCGGGCGTCGAACCGATGCCGGCGGGCTTCGGGTTCCACCCGTATTTCAACCGGACGCTGGCCGCGGCGGGCGAGGCGGTGGAATTGGCGGCGAAGGTGCGTGGGGTTTATCCGGAACTCATCCCGTCCACGGCCGCGGGGCCGCTCGCGCCGGATCAGGATTTCTCGGTCTCGCGGCCCCTGGGTGATGCCGTCTTCGACCACTGCTTCGCGGGGTGGGACGGCCGCGCGATGATCTCCTGGCCGGGTTCGGGGGTGATAGCAACGCTGGAATGCCCGCCGCCACTCACTCATCTCATTCTGCACACACCACCCGGCCGATCTTTTTTTGCGCTGGAACCGGTCACGCACGCCAACAACGGGTTCAACCTCTTTGCCGCCGAGCATCCGGGCACGGGCGTCCAGGTGCTCGAACCGGGCCAGGCAATGGAAGCGCGCCTTCGGCTCAGAATCACAACTTAGCTCGGAGTATACCTGGCGAACCCCAGACACCCTCACCCGCGCCCTCTCCCATCGAGGGAGAGGGGCACATTTCTTGATGCCCTCTCCCCACGCGGGAGAGGCATGGTGAAGGGACGGCCCCGAGGCACGAAGCGAGTTCACGAATAATTCGGGTTCGGGTGGTCTGACCCTTGAATAACCGGGCTGCCGGAGCGTCGAAGTATGCGAGTCCCGGAGAGGATTTTCGGCCCTGGAGGGTATTGACTTGCTCGCCTCTGTCTGTTACAAGGCAACCGTGGGAGAAAACGGAAAACCCAGATTGGTGGAGGGTAAGGGCATGAAGAAACTCGCGCTCCTCCTGGTTGCGGCACTGGCTCTCCCGGCCTGCGCGGAGATGTCCGGCGCCCAGAAGGGGGCTCTGGTCGGGGCCGGGACAGGGGCCGCGGCCGGGGCCATCATCGGGAGTCAGGTGAAGGGGAATCGGTCCGGCCATGCGGGCACCGGTGCGGTCATCGGGGCCCTGGGCGGGGCCGCAGCGGGCGCCCTGATCGGCGATGCCATGGAGCAGAAGAAGCCTGCTGCGCCGCAGCAGGGCGGTGTGCTCCAGCCTGTGCCGCCGCCGGGCCAGCCGGCCGCGAGCCCGCCGCCGCCGACCCAGGCCAGCGTCACCGTTCCGGGGCAGTACGCGGGGGATCCCACGCGGGGCCAGTTCGTGAACGGCACCCCCTACCAGTTGAAGGTCTACGTGGACGTGGATCCGCCGCGGGAGTCCTCGGCCCCGTACCTGACCATGAGCCCGAACGATGTCCTCCCGGCCAACCTGGACGTCGGGGCTCATCGGGTGGTGGCCATCGCCACCCGGGACACGCAATTGGGGCCGCGGACCGTGGGGCGGTCCGACAGGCAGCTCAGGATTGATGTGCGGGCGCCTGGCTGGGAGCTGCGGTTCACCGACGGCGACTTCCGGTAATCGCCACGCAGGAGCCACGTGATATGGCCGCGGGTGCCCTCCGACCATCGGACGGGTGGCCGCGGCCGCTTTTTTGAGGGAGGACCTGTGCCCTTCATCAGCGTGAACGGCGCGGCCATCCACTACGCCGCCGAGGCGCCGCCGGGGGCCAGCGGTGGCCCGGCCGTCCTGTTCCTGCACGGCGCGGGCGGCACGCAAGAGCACTGGCGCTTCCAGGTGCGGCACGTGGGGCCACGCTGGAGGGCCATGAGTGTGGATCTCCCGGGCCACGGGGACAGCCAGGGGGAGGGCTACCTGACGATCCCGGAGTACCGCGATTTCGTGCGGGCCCTGCTGGATGCCCTGGGCATCTCCCGGGCCGTGCTGGTCGGCCACTCCATGGGGGGCGGGATCGCCCAGAGTCTTGCGCTGTCCTCTCCCGACCGCCTGGCGGGACTGGTCCTGGTGGGGACGGTGGCGCGGCTTCGTGTCCACCCGGACATCTTCGAGACCATCCGGCAGGACCTGGCGGAGGCGGGGCGGCTCATCAGCCAGTGGGCCTATTCCCAGTCGGCCCTGCCCGCCACCGTGGCCCAGGCCGCCCTGGCCTTCGCCAGGAACCGGGCAACGGTGCTGGAGGGGGATTTCCGCGCCTGTGACGCCTTCGATCTGATGCACGAGATCGCCGCGATCCGGGTCCCCACGCTGGTCCTCTGCGGCCAGGAGGATCGCCTGACCCCCGTGAAGTACGCCCGGTTTCTGCAGGAGCAGATTCCAGGTGCGACGCTCGAGATCATCCGAGGGGCGGGCCACCTGGTGATGCTGGAGAAGCCGGTGGAGTTCAATCGGGCCCTGACCGCGTTCCTGGAGGCCCACCTGGGCACGGCGGCCTGAACCTCGAAATTTCACCGCCAAGTGGTCATGAAACGAGTTTCACCACGACGGATGAAAATCGGGCTGCAGGGGAGGTTCCGAGGCCGCTGGCCGTCGCCCCCGGGGCCACCCCTCGGGGCGCGGGGCCGCGACGGCACCCCGCCGGAGGCGGGGTGGGGCGGTCTTGCTCCGGGTCGTTCGGCATTCACGGGCGAATGGAGACGAGAGACGAAAGCCCGATCGTACCTTCTGGTCCTGAATTCGGCTCCAACCATGATGAGACCTGGTGCGTCTTTGCGCCCTTGTCCCGCCGTTGGCGGGATTGGCGGTGAAATATTCGGCTTGAAGGCATCGCCTTCCCGATGGTATAAGACGCTTCGTCCCCCAGCGACGAGGCGCGCATGACCCTGTTGCCTGGATTCTTGCTCCCGAGGCACCATACACAACCTTCCGAGGGATGATTGGTCCCGGAAGGTTTTTCTTTTCCCGATCAGCCTGGAGGCCCTTATGAAAGCGGTCATGCTGCACGGCAAGGGGGATGTCCGGGTCGAGAACGTCCCGGATCCCAGGCTGCAAGAGGCCAGCGACGTCGTGGTCCGGATCACCACGAGCGCCATCTGCGGATCGGACCTCCACCCGTTTCACGGCCGGTTGCCCCCCGACGATCCCTTCTCCATCGGCCACGAGTTCGTCGGGGTGGTGGAGGAGGCGGGGAAGGAGCTGCGGGCGGTCAAGCGGGGCGACCGCGTCGTGGCCCCCTTCTCGGTGAGCTGCGGGTTCTGCTACTTCTGCCGGAACCGGCTCCCCGCCCAGTGCGAGACCACGAACCACGCCGTCTTCGGCATGGGGCGGCGCGGCGGCGGCTGGCCGGGGGCCCAGGCGCAATACATTCGCGTCCCCTACGCCGACTTCATGCTGGAGCGCATCCCGCCGGAGCTGACCGACGAGCAGGCGCTGTTCCTGGGCGATATCTTCTCCACCGGGTACTTCTGCGCGGAGAACGGGGGGATCCGGCCCGGGGATACCGTGGCCGTCTTTGGCAGCGGTCCGGTGGGCCTGTGCACCCAGATGGCCGCCCAGCTCTTCGGGCCGGCGCGGGTCCTGGCGGTGGACTACGTTCCGTATCGGCTGGAGCGATCGAAGGCCCTGGGCTGCGTCCCGGTGGACGCCGGCGCCGCCGATCCGGCGGAACAGATCCGTGCCCTCACCCACGGCCGGGGCGCCGACGTCACCCTGGAGGCGGTCGGGCACGAGGCGGCCCTGCAGATGGCCATCAAAGCGGTCCGGCCCGGGGGAACGATCTCGTCGGTCGGCGTCTACGTCGAGAAGTCCTTTGACTTCCCCATCGGTGACGCCTTCCTCCGGGACCTGACCCTGAGGATGGGCAAGTGCAACGCCAAGAACTACATCGCGCCCCTCATGCCGCTGATCCAGCAGGGGAAAGTGGACCCCACGGTCATCATCACCCACACGCTTCCCCTGGATGACGCCGTGCGGGGATACCACATTTTCGACCACAAGGAAGAGCGGGCGGTCAAGGTGATCCTCAAGCCCTAAAGACAATTTCGAATTTCGGATGTCGAATTTCGAATGTGAGAACGGAAAATCCGAAATCCGAAATCCGAAATCAAGCGGGTGGGGTTGCATGAAAATCGCGGTCATGGGCAGCGGGGGGATCGGGGGATATTTCGGCGGCCTGCTCGCCAAGGCGGGGGAGGACGTGACGTTCATCGCCCGGGGCGCGCACC